>JBEIDU010000011.1:0-39687 GCA_040383345.1 Chitinophagales bacterium
CATTATAACCCCCCTCAGATATTTCCGAAACGGAGTGCAAAGATAATGCGCTTTTTTTTATTCATCCAAACTTTTTTTCGATTTCCCCTTTTTTTATTCAATTACTTTGCACAATTATCTCATTTCCAATAAGAAAAAAAAATAAAAAAAGTTTATATTTTTAGTTAATTAAATTCAAATCCTATATCATTTCGATATACTTTTCCTTGAAATTGAATCAAATTAATGGATTGATAACTACGTTCCAATGCTTCATTTAGAGAATTTCCAAGGGATGATACCGCCATTACTCGTCCACCATTGGTAACACATTTAGAATCTATCAATTTAGTGCCTGCATGAAACACAATACTTTCTTTAACTTGATCAATACCCGAAATTTCAAACCCTTTTAAATAAGTTTCGGGATAACCATTGGATGCTAGTATTACAGTGGCACAATGCTGACTAGATATATTTACCTCAAAATTTTCCAATGTGGTTTTTATTGTTCTAAAGGATTCAAATCCAATGCTATCTATTTTTTTCTCAATACCTGCCCAAAACATTTCCATTAAATCACTTTGTATTCTTGGCATTAAGACTTCGGTTTCTGGATCGCCCAATCTACAATTGTATTCTATAACCTTTGGCTGCCCATCTACGTTGATTAATCCAAAATAAATAAAACCAAAATATGGCATATTATCTTTTTGCAATCCCTGAATAGTAGGTTCAATTACTTGAGCTTTCACTTTAGCCTCCATGTTTTCATCTACAAAAGGGACAGGAGAGATACACCCCATACCGCCTGTATTCAATCCAATATTTCCTTCAAAGCGTCTTTTATAGTCTTTTGCATTTGGTAGCATCACATAATTTTTTCCATTTGTAAATACAAATATTGAAAATTCGATACCGTCCAAAAACTCTTCAAGTACTACTTTGGCACTACTTTCTCCAAACTTTTGATTTTCTATAAAATCTTTAAGTGTCGATCCTGCTTCTTCTTTTGTTGTAGCAATTACAACGCCTTTACCTTCTGCCAAGCCGTCTGCTTTGATTACAAAAGGTGGTTTTTTGGTTTCAAACCAGTTAAATCCATCTTCTATATTTGCTTTCGTAACTTCTATATATTCGGCTGTAGGAATATTATGTTTTTGCATAAACTCTTTTGCAAAGGCTTTGCTGCCTTCTAACTGAGCCGAAATTTGGGAAGGTGCTATTACAATTATAGATTTATGAGATTGAAAATAATCCCATAAGCCATGAACCGCAGGTAACTCGGGGCCACATACTATAATGAAAATGTTTTGTTCTTTGCAAAATTTTTCAATTGCTTCAAAATCTAAAATAGCTAATTCTATATTGACACCATAATGTGCAGTCCCTCCATTTCCTGGCGCTATATATAAGTTGTCGCAATGTTTTGATTGTTTAATTTTCCATGCCAATGCACTTTCTCTGCCACCCGAGCCTAAAAGCAAAACGTTCATTTGATTTATAATTTATTTGATTTATTTTATATAAAAAAAATGCAGTACTAATTTAAGTACTGCATTTTTTATGTTTTTGATTTATATTAAATACTTGCATTTAACAATTCTACAATATCTAGTACTTGCACTTGGTCTTGTTTTTCAGCAGATTTCACGCCGTCTTGTAACATTGTAGTACAAAAAGGACAATTAGCTACAATAATATCAGGATTCTGATCAAGCGCCTCATTGGTTCGTTCAATATTAATTCGATCTTTTCCATTTTCTTCTTCTTTGAACATTTGAGCACCACCTGCACCACAGCATAGTCCATTTTTTTTGCTTCGTTTCATTTCATACAAATCCATATCTAAAGCCTCTAGAACTTTTCTTGGTGCCTCATAGATGCCGTTTGCACGTCCTAAATAGCATGAATCGTGATATGTAATTCGTTTGCCTTTGAACTCAGAGGCATCTTGGATTTTTATTTTTCCTTCATCTATCAAATTCTGTAGCAATTCGGTATGATGAATTACTTCATATATTCCACCTAGCTCTGGATATTCATTTTTCAAGGTATTGAAACAATGCGGACAAGTGGTTACGATCTTTTTAACTTCATAGCCATTCAATACTTGTATATTTTGATAGGCCATCATTTGAAAGAGGAATTCATTTCCTGCACGCTTGGCTGGGTCGCCTGTACAAGATTCTTCTGAACCCAATATAGCAAATTTCATACCTACTTTTGTCAATATCTCTGCAAAACTTTTTGTAATTCTTTTGGCTCTATCATCAAAGCTTCCAGCACATCCCACCCAAAACAAAATCTCTGGGCTTTCTCCTTGCGCTAAAAAATCAGCCATTGTTTTTACTTGTATCATAATTCTTCTGTTTTTGATTAATTTACAGCCCAATTTCCTCTATCCGACGGAGAAAACTTCCATGGGGCTCCATTATTTTCAATATTTCCAAACATACCATTCCATTCTTGTGGCGAATTGCTTTCTTCCATTATCAAATTTCTACGTAGCTGCACAATGATATCCAATGGCGAAATATTGACAGGGCATTCTTCTACACACGCATTGCAGGTAGTACAAGCACGCAACTCTTCTACGGAGATATAATCGTGCAATAATTTTTTGCCATCGTCTACAAAGTTGCCATTTTTTTCAATATTATTTCCTACTACTTCCAATCGATCGCGGGTATCCATCATAATTTTTCTAGGAGAAAGTAATTTTCCCGTCATATTGGCTGGACAAGCAGAAGTACAACGTCCACATTCGGTACAAGAATACGCGTCCAATAGATTTTTCCATTTCAAATCCAATACATCTTTTGCGCCAAATTTAATTTCATCGGCTGAGGTATTGGTAGCTTTTTCTGGCTCCATCATACCAATGATTTCATTGTGAATCTCCGGCATATAGGCAATATATCCTTTTGGATTATCACTACTATAATATGCATTGGGAAATGCAAGCATAATATGCAAATGCTTGGAAAAAGGCAAATAAACGATAAATCCAAAAATTCCAATAACATGTCCCCACCAACCTATTTTTGATAGATATATTTTTGTAAATTCATCGGTATTCGCAAATAAAAAAGATAATTTACTACTTAAGAAATACTGCCCCGTATTGGTTTCATCGGCACTATTCATTAAGAAAATACAGAAAACTAATACAATTTCTCCAATTAGAATGATATTAGCATCTTTAGTAGGCCAGCCTTTTAATTCAGCCATAGTAAAACGAGGAAGTTTCAAAAGGTTTCTTCTTGAAAGAAATACAAAAGTTGCTATCAAAGCTAATAAGGATAAAATTTCAATAAAATTAATTAGCCCTACGTACAAAAAGCTTATATTTAGATTTTGGAACTGATGCCCCATAAATCTATGCGTATCAAAAATACCATCTATGATAATTTCTAATAATTCTATTTGTGTAAAAATAAATGCCAAATAAATAAAAAAGTGAAATATTGCGGGAATAGGACGCGAAAACATCTTTTTTTGTCCCAAGGCAATCAAAACCATATTTTTCCATCTATTCGATGCCGAATTGGATGGAGTCCAATCTGTACCAAGTTTTATATTCAAATAAATTCTTCTAAATCTTTTGAAAGCAATAAAAGAGACCCCAGCCAATAACAAAAGAAACGCAATAGATGATATTGAAAACATATTCTTATAATTTTATTTCAAAATAATTTATCCTTGTTTTGCTGCTACTTTTGACAATACCATTTCATTTCGATCCATAAATTGAGCATCTACAGATTCTTTGCCTTCTTTGCTTCTCAACACTCTTGAAAATAAATCATATCGGTCTTGAAATATGAAATTAAAGAATAAACGAAACCAAGATGGATGATATTCCAATGTGGAGTAAAAATCAGGTGCAATCTTTTCAAGCTCAGGTAAGCGACTCCATGGAATATTTGGGAAATCATGGTGTTCATTATGAAGTCCTACAAATAAACTAGGAATATTTAAGCTACCTTTATAATTAAAAGATTCTTGTGGATTACCTTCTGGCGTATAATGCTCTTGTATCCAACGAGCTCCTAATGGATGTAATCCAATAGAAAATGTAAAACTCATAAATAAATAGAAAACTGAATTGATTCCAAATGTTTGCCACATAAATGTAGCAAAAGCAACATTAAAAATTGTATTGACAATAACCCAACTATTCCACATTTTAATTTTTTTCAATCTAAATGGCCTAGATCCTTGTACTATAGGGAAAAATAATAACCATAGTGCTTTGAATAAAGGATTATTTTTCACAAAACGAGCCTCTTTGTAATAAGGCAAATCGGCATCAAATTCATAATCTCCTTGGTGTGCATGATGACGAATATGATACACTTTGAATCCTTCTGCTGAAGGAAAAATACTTACTAAATCTACCAAACAAGCTGCAAATCGATTCCAGATTTTTGAAGTAAAAATAGCATTGTGGGAACATTCGTGAATAATGACAAAAGTAGAATGATTGAAAAATGCTCCAAAAAAATATGCGATAAGCATAGCTAGCCACCAATACTCTTTAAATCCAGCCATTCCCATTACGGCCGCTAGGGTTGTTTGGAAAAACAATATAGCGAAGATCACATACATAGTTCTAGGCTCTGCTCCAAACAGTTTGCGAATTTCAGGGTATTTCGCCAGCATTGCTTTGGCTCTTCCTGGATGTGGTTGATTTGCTTCAGAATAGAAATAATCTGTTTTTGCCTGTCCCATTTTTATTTTTTTTAGTATGCAAATATAATTAGATTGAGATTAATTTAGATTATTTAATTAAAGAGAAGTTAGATTTTACAAGTTAGATTTGAGACTTAATTTAAGTTAATCAGGTGCGACAAATAAATCATTCAACTTGAAATACAACAAAGTTAGTAGACATAGGAGATAGGATTAGTCAAATGAATGGATAGTTGGTTGAGTATAAATTTAAAATAGCTTTCTAAATATTGCTATATTAGAATATTAAATAATCTTTTTCAGTGGAGAAATAAGGAGAGCGAACAAAATGAATTAATTTTTTGTTTGTACCTTTGTAGTATAATTTATTGTCATATCTAATTAAGAAAAAGTTTTACAAAATGACTGAAAATCAAGTTTTACAAGCATTGAGCAAAGTACAAGAACCAGATCTAAAACAGGATTTGGTGACCTTGAAAATGATAGAAAATATTAAAATTGAAGGAAATAAAATTTCGTTTGACATAAAATTGACTACGCCTGCGTGCCCACTCAAAGAATTGATACACAATAATTGTGTGAATGCACTCAAAGAGGATTTGGGCAACGATATAGAAGTATCCATCAATATGACTTCGGATGTTTCTAGCAATAGAAACTCAGCTATAAATGTACTTCCCAATGTCAAAAATATCATTTGTGTTTCAAGCGGCAAAGGTGGTGTAGGAAAATCTACCGTTTCTGTTCAGTTGGCCCTAGCATTGAGCAAAATGGGAGCAAAAGTAGGACTAATGGATGCAGATATTCATGGGCCTTCGATCCCAATTATGCTGGGATTAAAAAACCAAAAACCATCAGTACGAGATATTAAAGGCAAAATGTATATTCTTCCAATTGAATATAATTCTAATTTAAAGGTCCTATCCATTGGTTTTTTGGTAGATGAACGTCAAGCGATTGTATGGCGAGGTCCTATGGTTACCTCTGCATTAAAACAATTTATAAATGATGTAATTTGGGGCGACTTGGATTATTTGATTTTAGATATGCCTCCAGGAACAGGCGATGTTCAGCTAACAATAGCACAAACGATGAAAGTGACTTGTTCTATTATTGTATCCACGCCACAGCAAGTAGCAATAAGCGATGCCCGCAAAGCATTGTCGATGTATAGAGTGCAAGGCGTAGATATTCCTGTGGCTGGGGTAGTAGAAAATATGGCGTATTTTATTCCACATGACATGCCCGAGAAGAAATATTATATCTTTGGAAAAGGAGGCGCCAAATCGCTTGCGGAAGAATATGAAGTCCCTTTCTTAGGCGAAATCCCTTTGAAAGAAAAACTAAGAGAAAGTGCAGATAATGGTACAGAATTGGATGATAATGAAACGGAACTTCAAGTTGCTTTTATGCATGTAGCTAAAAATTTAGCTAGAGAAATTTCTATAATGAATAGTCAAAAACAGGTTGTTAATTAAACTATAAATAATTGATTATGAATAAATTTATTCTATTTTTTACTTTATTTTTAGGTTTAAAAAGCTATGGACAAACCATGTTGTATGAAAAAGACAGCATTCGAGTTTCAACTATCATCGAAAGCGATGAATATAAGGATGCTAGACTCAAATGTAATGTATTAAAAAATAAAAAAGGCACTCAAGAGATGTTGGCAACTTTTGATGTGAAAAACTACATACTGAAAGCTAGTTCAAACAATATTTTAACAGGAATGTGTGCCAACAGCAAAGATGGACAACACATTCACTTTATAATAGACAATAAACCGTATACGGCATTGTATGAAAATTTTAATAAATGGTCGGAAGCCTCGGGAAGTCATTTGATGTTGGCATTTTTGAGTCGCTCGCACCATCAAAGTCTCAAACATAAAAGCGCCTATCAATTAAAGGCATTCCATGTGGGCAAACCAACTAAAGTATATGATTTATCAGCTCCTTATCTTTTTTTTAGCAGACCCAAAGGTACTTATGTAGATAAAGATGCAGAAAAAATCATGATTGATTTTTATTTAGTCAATTGTTCTCTGAAAAAAGGCGGTTATAGTATAAAAGCAGAATTAGACCAAACACATACTTTCTACATTGAAGAATGGACCCCAATACTTCTAGAAGGACTTGCAATGGGAGAGCATACCTTGAAATTGACTCTTTTGAATGCCAAAAAACAAGCCGTAAAAAATGAATTTAACGGTATTGAACGTAAGTTTATCTTAATGAAAAATCCAAAATAATAAGATATGACTCTCCATATTCCATCTTTTCTTGAAACCATGGGCCCCGAAAAATTGCTTGAAACAATAGGTATTATTATTCCTATTTGGGCCATTTTTATGATCATTCTTGAACGTATAAGACCCTATACAAAACATGTGAAGCTATTCAGAAGAGGATTTTGGATGGATTTGGTATGGTATACCATTATCCAAAGCAAAATTATGGAAATGATTATATTTGGAAGTATCATTTTGCCGCTAAAGATAAAACTTGGACTAGGCGATTCAGGTATTTTGAGTCATTGGAATTTTGGATTATTGATTTTGTTCTTTTTTGTAACACACGATTTTTATATTTATTGGTTTCATAGACTCCAACATAATAATAAATGGCTATGGCGCACACACGAAGGGCATCATAGCGTAAGAGAAGTGGATTTTTTGGCGGGTAGTAGAAGTCATTTTTTGGAAATACTTATCAATCAAACTATAGAATTTTTACCAATTTTCTTTTTATTAGATGCTAAAACGGCTGCTTTTGTCTACCCTATCAAAGCGATGATAGATGCACTCTGGGGTATGTGGATTCACGCCAATATTAACGTAAATAGCGGAAAGCTTCAATATATAATTAATGGTCCCGAAATGCACCAATGGCATCATGCCAATCATGAAGAGGTTTTTTATAAAAATTATTCGACTAAATTAGCAATATGGGATTGGATTTTTGGAACAGGATTTTTGCCAAATCTAAAACCACTCTCTTTTTATACCAGTAAGCCGAAAATGTTTGGCCTGCCTTATACCTATCCAAAAGATTTTTTCTTACAAACGGCTTATGCTATGTTTCGTTTTCCCTATCAGAAAATAGAAAATAGTGCATGGTATAGTGGTATTATGAGCCTTCGTACTTGGCTGATTAGTGAGAGTTTATCTATATTTGGGGTAAACAAAACATGGACAAAAAAAGAGATTTTTGATAGCGAAAATCCCCGTTACATTATAGATACTCAATCTTCTTTATGTCCTTCTTGTGGATATACTATGAAATATTTTCAGCGCGCGGATACACTCGTAATGGTATGCGAGCAATGCAATAGCGATACGCAGAATTTAGAGAAATTTAATTAGGAATTATACTGATTCCTGATTAAAAATAACTTCTTTAATTTTTTTGAAATTAATTAAAAATTAATGACAATTAAATTAATGACAAGATGGCATCTTATATCAGCACTAATTTATTGATGTTAGCTTTATTTCCAATGCAAAGATATATCAATCCCTAATTTTAAAAAACTATTTAACTTTTATTAACGCGCATTTTCGGGGTTGTTATTTATCTTGTTAACTACATTTTCTAATCTCCCCTTATAAATGATTTTTTGATTATATAGAATAAAATAGCTTGGAAATCTATCTATGTTTAGTTTTTTTGGTATAATTGTATCACTTAAATAGAATGATTGATATGAATTTTTTATGTTATTTAATTTCTCAAATTCTTTAGCAGTCTTTTTGCGGGAAGGAACTAATAATGAAATTATCCTGAACTTACTATTATTTTTATGAATCGAATCTAAAATTGGCATATCTGCATAACATCCAGGACAATATAAACTCCAAAAATCAATTAAATATTTATTGCTATCAAGATAAATTATAGTATCAATTGCATTTTTTGATTTAACCTTTATACTTCTAATAATAATATTTTTACTGATTAAATCTTTCTCTGTACCATATAATCGATAATCCGTTATAGTATCCCTATAGAAAAAATTAAGCCCAAATATCAAGAATATTAAAAAAATACTTAATATTAATATAAACTTTTTACGTTCTTTAAAAGCATAATAACCTACAAAAATTATTGGAATTTCTAGTATATGAAAAAAACTTTCATATACTAGATCTGCTTTATTACATGAAAATATTTCAATTAATACTCCAAACAAAATCAATAAAGAAACAACTATATATGATATATAAAACTTTGAAATTAAAAATTTATCTATAAAAAAAATAGTCGCAAATAATATTAAAGATAAAACATAAGGAACATAAAATTGGTTTTTTGAAACTATCTCACTTGAAAAAACTATAGAGAAAAATATAATTACAATACAAAATATTTTTTTTATCATATCTCTAGTTTAGATCTTTAAAAATATCATTTCCAGGATTTGCTATTGTCCCCCCGCATCTTCCGGTACATTCTCTTATTCCAAGAAATCCACAACCTCCTTGCCCATCGCAATCAGAGTTTGTATCACAACTTTCAGGAAAACAAATCCAGCTCCATTTACAATGACACCATCCAGCGGTTCCTTTGCCATTAGGATTATTAGTAATGTTTTCAGAATTATTATTTTCATTAGATTTAATTTTACTTATGAATTCATTTGGCGTATATAATGTTTCAAAAAGAATAATCCATTTAACCTCTTTCCATCCTAGATTTGATGTTGCTTGATTTTTATAACTTTGAATTTGTTCATCCGAAATAGATATTGAATAAATTGATTCATCAATATTACTAAATATCTTATCAATAAATTTTGTTTAATCATCATTAAAATAATTTATCGATTTTAAATAGTCAAACTTGCTTTTATACAAATTTAATTTTTGTTCATTAGGCAAACTTCTAAAAATTTCTACTTGTTTTGATGTCTCATAATTAATCAAACTTGCTCTTGTATATTCATCATTAATTTTTATCATAGAAAATTTAATTGCGTTGGCATTTGAGATACTACAAGTAAGTAAAAGTAGTACAAAACTTAAAAATATTTTTTTCATAATTTTAGTACGGTTTAACAAACCACCGAAAAGTTAAAGTTTTTAAATTAATTAATTGCCTCTCCGGCTCACCTATTCATTAATTACAGATTCGTTTTTTAAAAATAGCTAAAATGAATATTCTTAATTCTAATGTAGGCGCCTTATATCAGCACTAATTTATTGATGTTAGCTTTATTTCCAATGCAAAGGTATATCAATCCCTAATTTTAAAAAACTATTTAACTTTTATTAACGCGCATTTTTATAGATTATTGGTAATCATTGTTTTAGATCATAATACTGCTTTTCTAATTCAAATGGGACTAGTGAGAAAATTAGTAATACTATTAAGGAATATTTGATATATGATATGGTTGTATACAAGGATAAAAATTTAATCTAAATGAAATCCATAATATGATTTTGGTCTTTGGATCAGGCATCCCATACAGTATATTAAAATAATGAATTGAAAACTTTTTATCTTTTTAACAAATCATATTATTCTTAAATACTTCTATATAGGCAAAAATTATTAAATTTGCCAATTGATTCAATAATAAAACACGTTAAACATATATTATGCTATCAGCACTTACCAAATCTATCGCAAAGATTTTTGGAACGAAACAAGAAAAAGACATAAAAGCTATACAACATTTGGTAGACCAAATTCATGTAGAGTATGAAAAACTGAGTGGATTGACGAATGATGAGTTAAGAAATAAAACATTGGAATTCAAAAAAAGAATTGCGGAATATGTATCCAATTTTGATGAGTCTATTGCCACATTGCGCACCAAAATTCAAGAAGAAGAAAACAGCCTTGAAAAAGAAGCGTATCTCAATCAAATTGATGATTTGACAAAACAAAAAGATAAGCATATCGAAGAGATTTTGATGGATATTTTACCTGAAGCTTTTGCCGTGGTAAAAGATGCCGCTAGACGTTTCACACAAAATGAATCTTTAGAGGTAACGGCACATGATTTAGACAAAGAATTAGCACAAAAATACCCTCATATTCAAATCCAAGGCGACAAAGCCATTTATCAAAACAAATGGGATGCCGCAGGAAATGAAGTACATTGGAATATGATTCACTACGATGTACAATTGATTGGAGGGATAGCACTTCATCAAGGAAAAATTTCGGAGATGGCTACTGGAGAAGGAAAAACATTGGTAGCTACATTACCTGTATACCTCAATGCCTTGACAGGACTTGGCGTACATCTTGTAACGGTAAATGATTATTTAGCACTTCGTGATAGCCAATGGAATGCACCGTTATTCAACTTTTTAGGGCTTTCGGTAGCCTGTATCGATACTACAAAACCACATAGTGAAGAGCGGCAAAGAGCCTATGCTTCGGACATTACTTACGGTACCAACAATGAGTTTGGGTTTGACTATTTGAGAGATAATATGGTAGAATTCACCGAAGAATTAGTTCAGAAAAAATTGCATTTTGCAATTGTGGATGAAACCGACTCGGTATTGATAGATGATGCGCGTACGCCTTTGATTATTTCTGGAAAAGTAGACCAAACGGATAAAGACGAAAAACAATTTTATGAATTGAAGCCTCGTATTGCAAAGATTTTTGAAGCTCAAAAACAAATTGTAAATAAAATCTTCAACGATGCTAAAAACATGATTAACTCAGGCGATACTTCCGATACAGGCGGTGGATTGGCATTGTTGAGAGCGCATAGAGGTTTGCCAAAATATTCTCCTTTGATTCGTTTCTTGAGTGAAGATGGAAATCGTCAAGTATTGCTCAAAACGGAAGGAAGATATCTGCAAGATAATCAAAAAGAAATGCCAAAAGTAGATGCGGAATTGCTTTTTGTGATTGATGAAAAAAACAACTCGGTAACATTGACTGAGAAAGGAATAGAAATGATAACGGCTTCGGGCGAAGATACTGGATTTTTTGTAATTCCAGACTTAGGCACCGAAACAGGTCGTATCAATAAAATGGAAATCAGCGCAGAAGAAAAACTAAAGTTGAAAAGCGAATTGATGCAAAATTATCAAACCAAATCGGAGCGATTGCATGTAGTAACTCAACTTTTGAAAGCCTATACCATATTTGAGAAAGATATTCAATATGTGGTAATGGACAATAAAGTGAAAATTGTAGATGAAAATACAGGTCGTATTATGGATGGCCGAAGATATAGCGATGGATTGCACCAAGCTATTGAAGCCAAAGAAAATGTAAAAGTAGAAGCGAGTAGCCAAACGGTAGCTACCGTTACGCTTCAAAATTATTTCCGTATGTATCACAAATTGGCGGGTATGACCGGTACTGCCGAAACAGAAGCGTCGGAGTTTTGGGAGATTTATAAATTGGATGTAATGACCATTCCAACCAATAAAAAAATCATTAGAAATGATAGAAATGATCTCATTTTCAAAACGAAAAGAGAAAAATACAATGCTATTATTGACCAGATTGTAGCTTGGCAAGAACTTGGAAGACCTGTATTGGTGGGTACAACCAATGTAGAGGTTTCCGAATTATTGAGTCGTATGCTTACTTTGCGAAAAATCAAACATAATGTATTGAATGCTAAGTACCATGGACGTGAAGCGGAAATCGTAGCTGAAGCAGGAAAACAGGGCGCAGTAACTATTGCGACTAACATGGCAGGAAGAGGTACCGATATCAAAATTTCGGAAGAAATCAAAGCATTGGGAGGATTGGCTATAATAGGTTCGGAAAGACATGAAAGCCGTCGAATAGACCGTCAGTTAAGAGGACGAAGTGGTCGTCAAGGAGACCCTGGAGAGAGTGTATTTTATGTATCTTTGGAAGATGATTTGATGCGTATATTTGGTTCGGAGCGAATTTCAAAAATCATGGACTCAATGGGCTTGAAAGAAGGCGAGGTAATTGAGCACAGTATGATTACAAAATCAATTGAACGTGCGCAGAAAAAAGTGGAAGAGAATCACTTTGGAATGCGAAAAAGATTGCTCGAATATGATGATGTAATGAATGCACAACGTGAAGTAATATACAAAAAAAGAAGAAATGCCTTGTTTGGCGAACGATTGAATATTGATATCGACAATGTAATTTTCAATGTAGTATCTGACATCGTGAGTTTCAATAAAAAATCAAATGATTTTGAGAATTTTAATCTTGAATTAATTCAATATTTTGGCATTCAAAGTCAAATAAAAGCTGAAGATTTTTCAACTGCAAAAGCAGATGAAATTATAAACATTGTCTTTGATACTATTCTAGCGTATCGCAAAGAAAAACAGGAACATATCGTTAAAAATATATTTCCTGCTTTCAAAAATATAGCACAAAACCAACCCAATATCGTAAATGTAATTGTGCCAATTACTTTTGATAAAACAGAGGTAAATGTTTTTTGCAAATTGAAAGATGCATTGGATTCGGATGGGGCATCTATTATTAAAGATATGGAAAAATCGATGGTTTTAGAGACAATTGATGAACTTTGGACCAAACATTTAAGAGAAATGGATGAATTGAAACAATCCGTTCAAAACGCGGTATGGGAACAAAAAGACCCTATTGTAATCTACAAAAAGGAAGCTTTTGAATTATTTGCAAAAATGATAGAAAATAGCAATTTTATGCTTGCGCAAATGTTGGTAAAATACAACTTGAAAGATGAAAGTCAAAGTGGGTTTAAAGCTACTACACAAGAGCTTCACACAAATTTCAATAATATACAAACCAACGAACGCGATTTTGAAAACGCTGAAAACTATGGCGCCAATGAGAATGATTTAATCCCTCAGCCAAAGAAAGAACCTATTCGAGTAGAAAATAGAATTGGAAGAAATGATCCTTGTCATTGTGGTAGTGAGAAAAAGTTTAAAAACTGCCACGGAAAAGAATCCTAATCAACTTTATATAGTAGTATTGTTTTGCAAATTCATTTACATGAATATTTGATTTTAACTATCATATATTCATATAAATCTATATAATTAGTTTAGCTATTTTAACTTAAAACCTCTGAAGACAAAGAAAAAGATTGTTAAAATCATTAAAGCTATACATATAGGAAACATCCATAAACCAATTAATTTAGTATCTGTAAAACTAGCTAAATGAATAATGTTTGCAGTTATAGCAGCAAAAAGCAATTGAATGAAAAGCTTCATAATCCTTGTCATCATTAATGAATTTCGATACTGTCTTTCTGCATTTTCCTCATTAATAGGGTATGGAAAATTAAAATTATGAGGTTTTTTATTTGTATAAGAAATAGCAAAATGTATTAGTATTCCTATAATAGGAACATATAAAAGCATATACTTTGGCCCCATTCCATCGATTTTACCATTTATATCTATGTGGGAAGGAATTATCTGTGGCAATCGTGAATAATAAATCCAAATAAACACCCAATGAAATCCCAAAACAGCGATGGACAAAATTTCAAATAAAAGATCAAACTTTGTCATTTTTAAATCAAGGATTGGTCTTTTTTCAGGCGTATTGTATAGCATAATTAAAATTTTGAATACAAAAATAATTAGAATACAAAAAAGGAATCCAATTTCTTGGATTCCTTTTTAAATTTAATTAAGAAAATATATTGCTACAATTTCTCAAAACTGCGTTTTACAAACTCAGTCAATTCTTCGCCTTTGAGAAGATTCATAGACAATTTTGCGATATCCATTGCTTGTTTTATCATGGCTTTTTGAGCATCGAGATCATGTGTTTCTATTATTTTTGTAGCCAATGGATGATTTTCATTCACTACCAATTGATACATATCGGGCATTGAACCCATCCCAAACATCCCGCCACCGCCAGCAGCACTCATTTCTTTCATACGGCGCATAAATTCTGGCTGTGTAATCATAAATGGCGATGCATCGCTATCCATAGCTTCCAACTGCACCGTAAAACTTGCCTTAGGGACATTTTCTTCTATCACCGTTTTGAGTGATTCCTTTTCTTTCTCCGACAATTTTGAAACTTGATTTTCTTCCTTACGAATAAGCGTATCAATAGGTCCAGCATCCACTCTCGAAAACTGCATTTTCTCATTATCGCCTTCCAATTTTTGAATCAAATGCGAAATAATGGGACTATCCAGCATTAAAACGATATATCCTTTTGCTTTAGCAACCTCTATATAGCTATGTTGTGCGTCTTTATCCGAAGCATAAAGGACTATCAATTTTTCGTCTTTATCTTTTTGTAGTGGCGCAATTTTTTCTTTCAACTCCTCCAATGTCAAATAGTCGCCATCTGTAGTTGGATACAAAGCAAAAATATTTGCTTTTTCATAAAATTTTGCCTCCGAAAGCATACCATATTCAATCACTATTTTGATATCATTCCATTTTTTTGCAAAATCCTCACGATTATCTTTGAATAGAGATTGTAATTTTTCCGCAACTTTTTTGGTGATATACTCCGATATTTTCTTCACATTACCATCTGCTTGAAGATAACTTCTTGATACGTTTAAAGGAATATCGGGACTGTCTATTACGCCTCTTAACATCGTTAAAAACTCAGGCACAATTCCCTCAACATTATCCGTCACATATACTTGATTTTGATACAACTGTATTTTATCTTTCTGAATCTGTAAATTTGGACTCAATTTAGGGAAATAGAGAATCCCTGTCAAATTAAATGGGAAATCCACATTGAGATGAATATGAAACAATGGTTCTTCAAACTGCATTGGGTACAATTCTCTATAAAAGGCGCTATAATCTTCATCTTTCAGTTCCGAAGGTTTCTTGGTCCAAGCAGGAGAAGGATTGTTAATAATATTGTCCACTTCTATTTCTTCGGGTTTTGCATCTTCCGCAGCACCTTCAGGCAGGGGCAAATATTCTTTTTTCATACCAAATTTAATTGGTATGGGCATAAATTTATTGTATTTATTCAATAATTCTTTGATGCGATATTCCTCCAAAAACTCCAAACTATCCTCCGCAATATGAAGTACTATTTCGGTACCTCTATCCGCTTTATCACAAGCTTCTAGCGAATATTCGGGGCTACCATCACATATCCAATGTGCCGCTGGAGCATCCGTATAGCTTTTTGTATAAATTTCCACCGTATGTGCCACCATAAATGCGCTGTAAAATCCCAAGCCAAAATGTCCGATAATACCTGAATCTTTTGCCGAATCTTTGTATTTCTCTAGAAATTCTTCCGCACCAGAAAATGCCACTTGATTGATATATTTCTCTACCTCTTCTTGTGTCATACCAAGTCCTTGGTCAATAATATGCAATTTTTTTCCTTCTTTATCTATTTTAATTTCAATTTTTGGATTGCCATATTCTACTTGTGCCTGACCTATTTGCGTGAGATGTTTTAGTTTCAATGTAGCATCTGTTGCATTACTCACCAGCTCTCTTAGGAAAATTTCATGGTCCGAATACAAAAATTTTTTAATCAACGGAAAAATATTCTCTACCTGTAC
Organism: Chitinophagales bacterium; assembly: GCA_040383345.1. Lineage (GTDB taxonomy): Bacteria > Bacteroidota > Bacteroidia > Chitinophagales > JADJOU01 > CHPMRC01. The sequence goes on from JBEIDU010000011.1 coordinate 16,165, forward strand.
ATTAATTTTACCTTTATTCATATAATTTAATAGTTTATTTATTTTATATTTTTCAATTTCTATACCAAACCCAAAAATCTGACAAAATGTCAAAGCCAATTTAAAAAATTTATAAATATCCTATAAATCATGTAACGGATTAATACATTTTACAAAAGCATATATCTCAATTATACAAATAGAGAAGATGTAGTACAAAAAGATTAATATTTTTTTACTTTAATGCCTGATCTAGTTGTTCTTTTGCATTGCCGCTTGGACGTTCAGCACCCATTTTCCATATATTACCTTTTCTATCAATGATAATATAAGTAGGAATAGAACGTATATCGTACAATTTAGTCATTTCGGAGTTAAAATCCCCTTTTGAGTGAATATGAACCCCTGTAAGTTCCTTTTCTTTTACTATTTTTTTCCAAGCTGCTTCATCGCCATCTACCGATACGCATAAGAAGACAACATCTTTGCCATGCATTTGTTTTTCCAATTCTTTTGCAGCAGGAATTTCTCTTCTACATGGACCACACCAGCTAGCCCAAACGTCCAAATAAACTATTTTACCTCTAAAATCAGAAAGAGAAACCATCTTCCCATTCATATCAGGGAAGCTAAATGAAGGCGCAATTGCACCTTTGGCATACTTTTTGACTTTCGTTTTAAGCTCTTGAATTTCTTGTTTAAAGCCTTGATTTCTTAAGTCATATGCGAATCTCTCTTCTAGCTTAATTGCTTTATCTATATTGAATTCGTATGCCAATACGTTGAATATTTCCCTAGAAAGTGCGGCGTCTTTCAAGTCCCCCTTCAATCTTGAATCAATAAGGGTCATTTGTAAGCTATCATAATCTATTGTGGTGTCTTTTTCGTATAATGAACTAGTCCAAAATCCCAATAAATCACTCACCATATTAGCTCGTTCCGATTTTGCCAAAATAGGTTCTTTGTTAACATCTATTTGATTTACGAAATCATAATATGAAGCAGATAGCTCGGGTTTTTTATCCAACTTATTAAAATATTTATAATAGCTTGCATATTTTAATTTATTACTAATTTTTTCAAATTGAAATGTTTCGCTCAAATATTCTCTCAATCTATCGGATTGGATTTCTTTTAGATTTGCTAGTTTTTCTTTATAAAATAGATTCAAACTATCTAAAAATAAAGATTCTTTTGCTTTGAAATACGATGTAGGGAAATTCCAATTTTTTTTATACATTTGATCTGATACAAATTGATTCCATTTTTGATTTGAGCCCTTATATTTTAGGCTTTCATCAAATTTTTTAGCATCGATTGTCAATATTATCTTTTGTTTTTGGTCTACAAACAATAGTGTATGTTCTTCTCCAATCGTTAATTTTACTTCGATAGGATTTTCAATATTAAAACTCAAACTGAATTCACCTTTAGCATTTAATTTTGTAGAATCTAAGACGAGAGTTTCATGTTTCAAAGTTTCTTTTGTTGTCTCCGCTAATACACTTTTTCCTTTGAAGTTTTTCACAGTACCTGAAATTATAACATTTTTTTGGGCTACCAATAAATGAGATACGAATAGAAATAAAAGGGTTAGTTTTTTCATATTTTTTTACAGCAAATTATCTACTATAATTTGGACTTTCTCTTGTAATGACTACATCATGTGGATGACTTTCTTTTACACTTGCAGGCGTAATTTGGATAAAAGATGCTTGTTTCATTACATCAATGCTTGCGGCACCACAATATCCCATTGATGCTTTGAGTCCGCCTACAAACTGATAAACAACTTCTTTCAAATGACCTTTGTATGGCACTCTTCCTACAATACCTTCGGGCACTAATTTTTTAATATCGTCTTCTGCATCTTGAAAATATCTATCTTTTGAGCCTTCTGCCATAGCATCGATTGAGCCCATACCTCTATATGTTTTGAATTTTCTACCTTCAAAAAGTACCGTGTCGCCTGGAGCTTCTTCTACCCCTGCAAAAATAGATCCTGCCATTACGCAGTCTGCTCCTGCAGCAATAGCCTTAGCTACATCGCCTGTATATCGGATACCACCATCTGCTATCATAGGAATTCCGGCTGCACCGCATGCTTCGCCGGCTAGCATTATAGCCGAAAGCTGAGGTACGCCTACACCTGCTATAATTCGCGTAGTACAAATAGAACCTGGACCTACACCTACTTTTACACCATCTACACCTGCATCGATAAGGGCCTGCGCACCTTCTTTTGTGGCTACATTTCCTGCTATTAATTCCAAATTTGGATATTTTACTTTTATCTCGCGTATCGATTTAAGTACGCCTTCCGAATGGCCATGGGCGGTATCCAAACAAACTACATCTACACCTACAGCCATCAAGGCATCTATTCGTTCAAATAGTGTGGCATTCACTCCTAACGCCGCGCCTACCAATAATCTACCAAATTTATCTTTGCTCGAATTTGGATGTGCTTTTACTTTAAGAATATCTTTGTAGGTAATTAATCCTTTGAGTGTATTATCGTCGCTACAAACAAGCAATTTTTCAATCTTATATTGCTTCAAAATTTCTTCTGCTTGCGCCAAATCGGTACCCTCATTAGCTATGATTAAATTATCTTTGGTCATTACCTCAGAAATAGGTTTATCTGATTTTGTCTCAAAACGCATATCTCTATTCGTAACGATACCCACAAGTTTTCTAGAATTATCAATTACAGGAATTCCACCAATTTTGTTATCCTCCATCAATTTCAATGCATCACGAACTGTGTTGGCTGGATTCAAAGTAATAGGGTCCAAAATAAGTCCACTATCGGCTCTTTTTACCTTACGCACTTCTTCAGCTTGACGCTCTATAGTCATATTTTTATGCAAAAACCCAATGCCCCCCTCACGAGCAATAGCGATAGCCATTTGTGATTCGGTAACCGTATCCATTGCGGCAGATATAAAAGGTATATTGATACTTAAATTTCTACTCAATCGAGTTTTGAGTTGAGTTTCTCTTGGCAATACTTGTGAATGAGCTGGAATAAGAAGGACATCATCAAATGTAAGTCCAAAAGCTTTGATTTTTGAATGGGGAAAATTCATGATTCGAATATTTCCACGCAAAGATAAGGCTTTTTATGGAAATAAACTTAACTAAATTTCACATGTAAATGAATCAACTTATATAATGTCTACTTCCGCTTACTCACCATAAAAACTCCCAGCAATATGAGGGACAATGACATTGCATGAAACCATCCGATGGACTCTCCATCCATAAATCCCCAAAAAATACTCATAATAGGGATTAGATAAGTAGTCATAGATGCAAAAATAGCGCTCGTTCGTCTCAGAAAATAATAAAACAATAAGGAAGAAAGAAAGGAATTCATAAATCCAAGTAGAAAAATAGCAGAAAATGAAAACATTTCTTTTTGCGATTCATTGATGGGTGTTTGCCAAATTTTAAACGAAAAATAATCCCAATGAATATAATGCCAAATTTGAGCATATAGAAGATAAATCATTGCGGGAATAGCCATAACCCCAAAAATACCCGTTAGCATTTGAAAAGAAGAAAGATGCGATAGTTTTTCTTTAATCAAATTGGTATTGGTGCCGTACATTGCTGTTGAAATTAATGGCAAAATAACTATCCATAAGTTTTTTGAAGAAAATCCTTTGCTAAAAAATAAGATAAAAACGCCTAAAAAACCAACAAAAACTCCAAAAATACTCCATTTACTAATCTTGATTTTCAAAAAATAAACCCCAATTAGTAGGGTAAAAATAGGCGTTAGCGAATTTATAACCCCATTGATATTACTATCGATATATTTGGAGGAATAGGCATAAAAAACAGATGGAATTCCATTTCCCAATAATGCACAAAGTATGAGAAATATCCAATTTTGTCGTGTGTAATTTTTGATTGACTTTAAGAAAAAAGGAAGTACAAAAGCGCCTGCTATCCCATTTCGAAGTGCAGCTATCTCCACCGAGCCTAAAGACTTAGAGCCTATTTTCATTAATATAAATGAGCTACCCCATACGGCACCTAGCAAGAATAGTATAAACCAAGAAAGCAAAGACTGTTTATTTTTAGTCATTAGCCCTCTTTTGAAATTAAAATCGATTTTGGAATCCCTTGGGTAATACCATACTCTTTGAAAGCATCCAAAATTAAGAAATGAGTGTCATTAAATACGTCCCAATAATCTTTTTGCAAACAATAAGAACGGATGCTCAATTGTGTTGAGCCTTGAGAGATATTCATTATAAGTATTTCAGGGGTTGGTGACTTCAATACAAGAGGATGAGTCAACATAGCTTTGATACAAATTTCTTTAACCCTATGAATATTGGAGTCGCTTTCAATATTTAGGGGAACATCTACACGGATATATCCATGGCGAGACCAATTAATAATAACACCTGTAGATAGTGTTCCATTGGGAAGATATACAGTTTTACAATCACCTGTAAGTATCGTTGTATTAAAAATACCTATTGCTGTTACGGTACCATTATTCACACCAAATTCAATGAAATCTCCTACTGAAATTGGCTTATAAAGGACTAACATAATACCCCCTGCAAAATTACCTAAAGAACCATTAAATGCCGAACCTAACGCCACGCCAATACCTGCCAACATTGCCGCAAAAGAGGTCGTTTGAACGCCCAAAATGCTTATAATTATGACAAAAAGCATTACTCGAAGTCCTAATTTAAGGAACGAAAGCAAAAAACTTTCAAGTGACGGATCAAAATCTTTTTTATCTAAGATTTTTTTTACACTTTTGAATAAAATATTAATGATAAAACTACCAATTATCCAAAATGCAATAGCAGCAACCAATTTAGGTAAAAAAGCACTGATACTCGCAATAAATTGATTGGCGATTTGTACAAAATTCAACATGAATAATTTCTATTTAATTTTTTCTAATAATTGTATAGCTAATGATTCTGCCTGCCCACGCAATTCAGGAACCGCAGTACTTTCCCATAATTCTCCTTTTAAGTTGGAGCCCAATGTATAAAGATTTGTATGCTTATTTCCTGATGTATCGATCATTTGAAATGTTTTTACATCCGCTTTTATTCCTAGTTTTAGACTATCTTGCGTCAATTGTCCTTTGTTTAATGCCGATTTTAAGAAACTTTTTTCAACCAATTCCAAATCCGTTTCTGGTCCTGTACAATTGATAACTCGGCTAACCTTAATTTGAGCTTCGCTATGATTTTTTTTATCATAAAAAGTCACAAGCACTTCTTTTCCATTTTCTTCAATATTGAGCAATTTTCCTGATTTTATAATTAATTGATTATCAATTCGTAATTGTTGCAATTTGTCATGAATATGTAATGGAATTCTATGACGAGCCACACCCCAAAGATGACGAAGACGACTCATAAATAGATTTTTTTCAGAATCGCTCAAATTTTGCCAAATTTTTTGAGTATAAGGCCTAAAACTATCTATCAAAGGTTCGGCCGAGACACCAAAATGACGCACTTTTTTGACATGTTTGTTTACAAGGCTCACTAAATCGCGAAGCGACATTTTTTCATGCAACTCTTTTGATAATGCATCATATTTCATACCGCCATGTCTATGTGGAAGGATATTATACCCATTTGGAGAGATAGAATATATTTTGTTTTTATACCCATTTTCTAGCAGTCCCAATACGGTATCAACCATTGTTAAGCCATTTCCTACAATCAAAACAGGCAAATCAGAATCCATATTCTGGACCGAAGCGGCACTCCATGGATTTTGAAAATAATTTGAAGATTTATAGAACGCTTCATTTTTAATTTTTGGATTCCGAGGAACGATATTTCCTGTGGCAATAACACATTCCTCTATTTCAAATTGCTTGCCATTTTCTAATGCAATGTGAATGAATTGATAGTTTATATCCAATTCCAAAACAAGAGAATCTTCAATAATTAGGTTAATTCCTTTTTCTTTTGCAACTTTTATAGCTTTATCCCAAATTTGAACGAGATATTCACCATATAAATAGCGTGGCATAAAAGCATTCCCTACCAAATCTCTATCCAAATTTTTGTAGGAATCTAATTCCATTACCCAGTCCAAAAAATGATTTGGGTGTGCAGGATAAGCACTCATTTTTGCTGTAGGTACATTTAAAATATGTTTTTTTGAATAAGGGTTATATGCTATTCCTTTATTGAAATTACCTTTTTCATTTATAATTATTAACTCTAAAGGAGTACTTGTTTTTTCAATTAGATGAATAGCTGTTAATGTCCCAGAAAATCCACCGCCTATAATTCCTATTTTTTTCATGTAATATTATATAAAGCTTATGCTTTTGATATTTTTTCTTTTTTCAATGCCCAAATCATAACACCAATTCCAGTTCCGATCATAACTAATGATATATATTGTGCCTGTGATAAATCAAGTCCAATTAACTTATATTTTGTATTGACACGTATGAATTCTATTAAAAAACGCTCCCCCCCATTACATATCATAAACAAACCTGTTATAGCACCAAAATTAAATGTAAATCGTTTTCGAACTATCCAAATAATTAGAAACAAAAAAGAAACCATCATAGCTTCATATATTGGAGTAGGAAAATGCGGCTCCGCAAGTTCCATACAATATCTTCCCGTACAGTTTAGGATAGGATTCCCCACTTCGTTTACATTATGAGCATATGTATTTCCCCATAAAAAATCAGGAATCCAAGCCGGTTGAGCAAAGGGAGTGCTTGGTATGCCCCAACATCCATCCCCAGAAAATTGACAACCAAGTCGGCCTACTGCATATGCAATGAAAAATGCTGGCGCTAAACTATCTGTTAAAGCCCATAATTTGATATTGTGTTTGCGTCCATAAAAAATAATCAAAAGTGCTGCCAACCAAAGTCCACCTAATACACTCAATCCTGAAGTGAGCGATTGAATAGGATTGGTCAATAATTCATTCATAGAAGCAGGATTGTCTATAGCATCCATTAGCTTTGAACCCAATACACCACCAATCATAGCTAAAATGAGGATATCAAAAATTCTATCTTCTACATTGTATCCTATGATTTTAGTTTCTGGCTTTGGTATTTGTTTCTTTTTTAATTGAAAATATTCATAACCTCCAAATAATGCAGCAAGAGCAATTCCACCAATAAAAAAGCCTTGCGAAGAAAGAATATAATGTTGTGGATCAAGTGAAAACTGATCTAAATTGAGATAAATTCCCAATCCTTTCCAACCTAATAAAAAACCGATAATAAAATGACTTGTCAAATCCGTAATTTGTGGAGCAGCGCCTTCTATTATCTCTTTTGTACCTTTTTCAAAGATACCCAAATCAGTTCTTCTGCGAAGTTCTCTATATCCTACGAATACCCCTACTATAAAAGCTAAAGCCAACATAAATCCATAGGTATTAGGTGGCATAGACAAAATATTTGTCCCAAAAATATGGTTTACAAAGTCCCAAACAGACGCATAGGCACGAAGAAAAATCATAGATTTTATTTAATATTTGGCAAAATTAATGAAAATAATATAGTTTGTTGCGAACTAATGCTTAATTTTGACTTTTTTAATAAATTAAATTGGGAAGAAAAGCATTAGTTACTTTTTTGAAACTTCTTCTATTTTGGCTTATCACTTTTTGGATATTCCGAATAATATTTCTTATATGTTTTGGTGGATTTGACACTTCACTATCGAATTCTTTTTTTTACAAATCCATTTTATTTGACTTGGCGATATCTGTTCCTATCTCAAGTATACAGTTGTTGTGGTTATGTTTTTTTAGAACAAAAAGAATACATGAAATCATTATTGTTTTTTTGAATTTCATTCTATGTGTAGACATAAGTCTTTATGCTTTTTGGCAAAGTAAATTCAATGTCAAAGCACTTTTTTATCTCAAAACCCCTATGGAAATCATTCATTTTTTATCCAATCTTCAATTGTTTTTATTTACGTTGGGAATGATTTTTATTTGTTCTAGTTCTATTTATGTATTTCATCGATGGATTTATACTTCAAATTTATCATTGAAAATTACATTCAAAACAGTCCTTTGGGGATTATTTTTTATTGTACTGAATATTATTACCATTCGTGGGGGTGTTTCACAAATTCCATTAAATCAGAGCTTTGCATTTATTTCAAAAAATAATAATACCAGCTATGCCATTCTCAATTCAGTATGGAATTTAGGAAATGTTCTATTTGACAATTTTTTTGAAACCGATTTGGATTCATATAATCTTTTAAATCCTGAGGATGCCAATACGATTACTGTTAATTTACATAAGTCGTCTGATAATACAACAGAAAATCCGTTTTATTTTGAAGAAAAACCAAATATTTTAATCATTTTGATGGAAGGCGTCAATAAAGTTTGTGTGCCTACAAATATGCCATTTCTCCAAAAAAAAATAGAGGAAGGTCTATATTTTGACAATGCGTTTGCCAATGGTTTTAGAACCGAACAAGGCATTTCAAGTTTATTGAGCGGCGAATATCCTTTGCCACATAAAAATACTATCGAAAATGTGAATTTAGTTACAGAAATTCCTTCATTAATTCGAGATATGAAAAAAGAGGGCTATACTACCAGTTTCTATTTTGGGGGAGAGTCAGAGTTTGGTAAAATTAAATCGTATTTTTTTCAAAATCAAACAGATAAGATTATAGATATACATAATTTTTCTTCTTTTCAAAAAACTCAAAAATTAGGTGTAGAAGATAGTTTTTTGTTTCAAGAGCTCGTAGCGGATATTCAAGCCGAAAAAAAACCTTTTTTCAAGATTGTATTGACACAAAGCACGCACCAACCTTATGATGTAAAAGGATATAAACCCACAAATTTAGAAAAAGACAATTATTTGAATGCGGTTTCGTATTTAGATAGGCAACTTAAACAATTTTTTAAAAATGCGGAAAAATCAAAATTGCTAAAAAATACATTAGTAATCATTACTTCGGACCACGCTCATTTCCTGCCAGAATATTACAAAAATGAACAAAGGGAATTTTTTAATATTCCTTTTTTAATATTGTCCGATAGATTAAAAACCCGTTTTAAAGGCAAAAAAGAATCCAAAATATATTCACAAGTGGATTTCCCATCAACCTTACATTTTTTCTTACATTCTCGGAACAAGTCGGATTATTTATTTTCAAAAAATTACTATAGTTCCTTTTCACATTCCTTTTGTTTTACGTCGTTTATTGATGGATTCAATTTTATAGAACCTAGCAAAGTAACGCACTACGATTACAGATATCCCATTCTTGACAAAAATAAATTTGAGTCGGCACACATCAAAGGCATGGCTATCATGCAGGTATTGGCAGAGCGATTCAAAGGAAACATCAAAAACAATGAGATTAAATAATTTATACTAGTTTTGTGTATAAATTATTTATATGGAAAATCAAGTCTCAACTAGTACTTCATTTAAAAGCACTCTTTCAAATTTCCTTATGAAAGTAATAAAATTACTCATTATAATTATTTTTTTAGTAGGCATTTCTGCATGGGGATTATCGAAGTTTGCATACTCCGAAGGGGAACGCGCAGGTGTAGTTTCTAAATTTTCTAAAAAAGGATATATTTTCAAAACATACGAAGGCGAGTTGAATGTTGGCGCTCAAGGTCAAGTGAGCAATATGAATCAAAACATTTGGAATTTTACGCTTCAAAATTCGGATGACACCATTATTATCAATAGTTTGGAAGATGCTATGCTCTATGGGAAAAGAGTTAGACTTCATTACGAACAACGAATATTTAAATTTTCTTGGATGGGAGATAGTGAATTTTTCGTGACTAAAGTGGATGTGGCGAAGTAAAATATTACGGAATATCAATATACTTGTGCGTCTGCAAAGATAAGCTCCAATTAGGGTTTTCTTTGATAAAATTGATACACAAATTTGTCATTTCTTGATGATTTTCCCATTCGGGTTGAATGTATAATTTGCAGTTTTTGTGCATTTTGGCTTCAAATTCTTTTGCCCATCGCAAATCATTTTTGTGAGCAATGACCACTTTGAGTTCGTGGCTAAGTTCATAATAGGCATCCAAGGGTTTTTTAAATCGTTTTGGCGAAAAACAAACCCAGTCCCAAGAGCCTGTCAAAGGATTGGTGCCTGAGGTTTCTATATGTGTGCGAATTTGCAGATTCTGAATCGCTTGTGTCAAAGCTGTTAAATCATGCATCGTGGGTTCACCACCTGTAATCACCGCTATTTTTGTGCCGCTAATTTGGGTTACATCAGCAATGGTATCAATATTCATTTTAGGATGTGCCTCTTTGTCCCAGCTTTCTTTTACATCGCACCAAGTACATCCTACATCGCATCCACCTAGACGGATAAAATAGGCGGGATGACCTGTAAATGCGCCTTCGCCTTGCAACGTATAAAAATGCTCCATTACAGGGAGATTCATCATAGCAGAATTATATGGTAGGGTAATTAATTTGTTTTTTGCGTGCCAAGAGTGTGTTGTACAAGAGCATAGTCACGGTCATAGGGCCTACACCACCGGGTACAGGCGTGATATACGATGTTTTGGGTGCTACATCCGCAAAATCTACATCGCCAACTATAGAGTAGCCTTTTGGGCTGTCATCAACCACGCGAGTAATTCCTACATCAAATACTATAGCACCTTCTTTGACCATATCTGCTTTTACAAAATTGGGATTTCCTACCGCTACAATAAGTATATCTGCTTCACGGGTGTATTGTTCAATATTTTTTGTGTGGGTGTTCAAAATCGTAACGGTACAGTTTCCTATAGATTTGTTTTGTCCCAGCATAATACCTATTGGTTTCCCAACGATATTACTTCGCCCAATGACTACACAACGTTTTCCCGTAGGATCTATATTATTTCGTTGAATCAATTTCAAAATGCCATAAGGTGTAGCGGGTTTGTAGCTTGGCAGTCCCAGTGCCATAAGCCCAAAATTATGCGGCGTAAAACCATCTACATCTTTTTCAGGATTGATGGCTAGCAATATATTATTAGCATCTATATGTTTTGGGAGTGGAAGTTGAACGATAAACCCATCCACGGTTTCATCTACATTTAAGCGTTTGATAAGTCTTATCAATTCATCTTCTGTAGTTGCGTTATCTTTTTTAATCAAAGTAGATTCAAAACCACATTCTCTACAACTTTTTATTTTATTATTTACATAGGTTTGGCTAGCACCATCATTTCCCACTAAGACCGCAACTAAGTGAGGAGGTCTATCGCCATGAGCAATCATCTGGTCTACTTCTTCTCTAATTTCTGTCTTTATGGTCTTGGAAAGTGCTAATCCATCTAAAATCTTCATTTGAAATTATATTTTGGGGTTGAATGCTTCAAAAATATACATATTCCTGAAGCTATTGTATTTATGTGGCAAAAGTACAAAAAAATATCAAATTGAAAATGAAATAAGGCAAATTATAGTCTATAAAATAAAAAATATAAATTTTATCCAAATAATTAAAAATAAAAACCTATCTTTGCACACTTTTTTAGAAAATATTTGAAAAAGAAGTATTATAAAAATTAATAAAATTATATATAATGAAAAGAACGTTTCAGCCATCAAGAAGAAAGAGAGCTAATAAGCATGGTTTTAGAAAGAGAAATAGCACGGTGAGTGGCTACAAAGTATTGCAAGCTCGTAGAAAAAAAGGAAGAAAAAAGCTTACAATTAGCGACGAAAAAAGATTGAAATAAATCAATAAATAAGGTATCGTTGTCTGAAAAAAAATAGCTTTAAATCCTATGAACGACTCAAAAGCAAAAAATTAATTGATAATTTATTTGCTTCAAAAGGGAGTGTTTTGTTTTCAAAACATTTAATGCTCAAATATCAGACAGTTGAATCCCTGGATTTTGTTGCCAAAATGGGTGTAACAATTTCCATTAAAAAAGCAAAATCGGCTGTAGATAGAAATTTCTACAAACGAATTTTAAAAGAGGCATATAGACTCCAAAAAAGTACACTAATATATAACTTAGAAGCAAATCAAAAATTTTTGATTTGCTTTTTCGTTTATTTACAAGTGCCTCCCAAAAAGGCTGCCTATAATTTGATTTTTGAAGAAACCAAAGAACTATTGGATAAATTAAATCTGAAGATATGTTCCACAAAATAATGGCTGCACCATTTATATTCCTGATAAAAGTATATAAAAAAGTAATTTCCCCAGCACTTCCCCCCGCTTGCAGATATACGCCCACTTGTTCTAGTTATGCATTAGAAGCTTTTCAAAAACATCCGCTACATCATGCATTTTATCTTACGATCAAAAGAGTTCTAAGCTGTCATCCTTGGGGTGGACATGGATATGATCCAGTTCCAAATAATGAGAAAAAATAGTTTATATATTGGGTATTCCACACGTTATTAATATTCAGAAAATATAATATAATTTTATCAGAGGATAATTGTACATTTGCAAGTGTAATACTATACAATATAAATCCAATATTAAATGATTGAAAGCACGCTATTGCTAAATGATGTAGATCCATTGGTTCTTTACGGAGTGAATAATGCCAAGCAAGAAAACATCAAAAAAGCCTTTCCCCTACTCAAAATAGCTTTTCGTGGCGATAAGATTAAAGCGAGTGGCTCGCAAGAAGATTTGAAACTATTTGAAGATAAAATGGGAATTATCTTTGAATATATAGACAAATACAATGAAATTTCGTTAAAAGAAATGGATGAATTACTTCAAAATGAAAATTTTATAAGTAATAAATTGCCAAAAAATGCTGGAGACGTAATTGTTTATGGCAATAATGGTCATATTATCAAGGCTCGTACTCCAAATCAAAAATTGATGGTAGAACTTTCCCAAAAAAATGATATTTTATTTGCTGTAGGTCCTGCGGGGACAGGAAAGACCTATACGGCCGTAGCACTGGCTGTAAAAGCATGGAAAGAAAAACAAATTAAGCGAATTATCCTTACGCGCCCCGCTGTAGAAGCTGGAGAAAATCTAGGATTCTTACCTGGCGACCTAAAAGAAAAAGTAGATCCATATCTACGTCCATTGTATGATGCGCTGGATGACATGATTCCTTCCGATAAATTGAATATGCTCAAAGAATCTCGCATTATTGAAGTGGCACCTTTGGCATTCATGAGAGGAAGAACATTAGACAATGCCTTCATCATTTTGGATGAAGCTCAAAATGCAACTTCGCTCCAACTAAAAATGTTTTTGACGCGTATAGGCCCCAATGCAAAAGCAATTGTAACGGGTGATGTGACACAGATAGATTTACCCAAATCACAACAAAGTGGATTGCCCGTAGCACTAGATATTCTTAAAGATATTGAGGGAATTGGAATATTGACGTTGAACAATTCTGATGTAGTTCGCCATAGATTGGTTGCTAAAATTATCACAGCTTATAATTTGAAAAATGAAGCCGACGAAAAATTAGAAAAAGAATTGGCCGAACGAAGAAAAATAGAAAGAGAAAATAAATATAAAGATAAAGATTCATGAATTCATCCGTAAATTATAAATCAATTTGCCAAGAATATATTGGAAAAGTCCGAAATGTATATAAATATGACGATTCGATTTTCATTATTGCTAGCAATCGAATTTCTGCATTTGACCATATTCTACCAAGAGAGATTCCATTTAAAGGGGCCGTATTAAATAAATTATCAACCTTTTTTTTAGAAAAGACAAGGCATTTAGTTCCAAACTGGCTTTTTTCATCACCACATGCTCATATTGCTATAGGACAAAATTGCGAGCTAATACCTATTGAAGTGATCATAAGAGGTTATATTACAGGTAGTATGTGGCGTGCATATGAAAATGGGCTAACAGATTTTTGTGGACATAATTTGCCTGAAGGATTGAAGCGAAATCAAAAACTGGAAAAACCCATTATTACACCTACTACAAAAGCGGTGGAAGGTCACGATGAAGACACGAGTGAAGAAGCGATAATTCGAAGTGGGGTTGTTTCTCAAAAAGATTGGGAAACAATAAAAGGCCATGCGTTCAAAATTTATGAGTTTGGAACAGAATATGCCGCTACCAAAGATTTAATATTGGTGGATACGAAACTTGAATTTGGAAGAAATAAGCAAGGTGAAATTTTGCTAATTGATGAAATTTTAACGCCAGATAGTTCAAGATATTTTATCAAAAGTTCATATTCAGATAATTTTGAAAAAGGAGAAGAACCCAAGCAATTGTCAAAAGAATTTGTAAGACAATGGCTTATAGAACAAGGATTTATGGGAAGAGAAGAGGATAAAATGCCCGATATGCCCGATGATTTTGTACATGAAATTTCAGAAAAATATATTGATTTATATCAGAAACTCACGGGCGAAGTTTTTGATAAATTAAATAATAAATGGGATCAAGATCTAATGGATCAAAAAATAAATGATTTTATTTCAAAAAAATAAATAGATGAAATTGAATAAAATAATTTTGTTTGCTCTCTTTATAAGCGGTATTTATTCTGTAAATTCACAGCATCGATATCATACGGGAGTAGTTGCATTTTATAATTTTGAAAACTTGTATGATACCATCGATGATGATTTTGTAGATGATGCAGAGTATCTGCCTAATAGTTCAAAACAGTATAATACTGAGAAATATATTGTAAAATTAGCTAATTTGGAAAAAGTAGTTTCTGAACTGGGAACTGACGACAATCCTGATGGACCGGCAATACTAGGAGTGGCTGAAATAGAAAATAAAGGCGTGGTAAAAGATGTTGTTTCTCAACCCAAACTGAAAAATAGAAACTATAAAATTGTTCACTATGATAGCCGAGATGCAAGAGGAATTGATGTGGCCTTAATTTATAATCCCAAATATTATAAAGTTATAAAATCAGAAAAAATTACCCTAAATTTAAATGAAACGGGGGAAAAAGGATTTACAAGAGATATTCTCTGGGTAAAAGGCTTGTTTATGGGTTCTGAACTTCATGTAATGGTTGGGCACTGGCCATCTCGAAGAGGTGGTGAAGAAGTGAGCAAGGCAAGAAGATGCTTGGCTGCAAAAGCAATGAGAGCCAAAGCTGATACCATTTTCCTCGAAAATGAAAATGCAAATATAATAGTCATGGGGGATTTGAACGATGACCCTACAAGTTATAGCGTTGTGG
The DNA here is from genome assembly GCA_040383345.1 of Chitinophagales bacterium. Classification (GTDB taxonomy): domain Bacteria; phylum Bacteroidota; class Bacteroidia; order Chitinophagales; family JADJOU01; genus CHPMRC01. Next base: position 31,321 of record JBEIDU010000011.1, read on the forward strand.
AGTGTCTTCGTGCAAGCTGGAAAAAAGAAAAAGCAATAAAAGGAACACTTTATAACCCTTTTGGTGATTATTACAACAAGGGTATTGGTACTTTGGCATACAATGATGCTTGGAATTTATTTGACCAAATTATTATTTCTCCAGCAATATTGAATAATGCAAACGGTTTACAATTCCATAAATCTGAAATTTTTAATCGTCCTTATTTGAAAAATTTTGCTGGACAATACAAAGATTATCCTTATAGAACCTTTGCGGGTGATTTATTTCAAGGAGGATTTTCGGATCATTTTCCCACTTATATAGTTATAAAAAAGAAGGCTGAATAATTTGATTCGATTCATTAAATAATTTTATTCGCTTCATTAAACAATTTTATATACTTTTATATCGTTAATAATGAAGACTTTTTAATTTTTAAAAAGGATACATTTTTTTTAATTAAAATAAAGGATATGAAAAAACTACATATATTTGGATTTTTAGCAATTGGGATGCTATTTTTTTTGATAAATTGCAGTAAAAATGATACTGGAATATTAGCCTCATATCCCAATGTAAAAGCAAAATTTGGCGATAAATTAGACTTAAATAATTTATACAACTACGCTACTCAAACAATACCTAGTTATATAACAAGAGATAATATTGGACAAAATACCATTACAGATAAAGGTGCAACACTTGGTAGGGTTTTATTCTATGATGTACAATTGTCTTCTAAAAATACGATCGCTTGTGCCTCTTGTCACAAACAGTCTTTGGCTTTTAGCGATAGCGCTATTGCGAGTATAGGCGTGAACGGAACTACAGGAAGACATTCTATGAGACTCATTAATACTCGGTTTGCTGGAGAATCTAAATTTTTCTGGGACGAGCGTGCGTCTAGTATAGAAATGCAAACGACTATGCCTATCAAAGACCATAATGAAATGGGCTATAGTGGTACCAATGGCGATGAAACTATCGATGATTTAATTAAAAAATTGAGTGGCATTGGATATTATAAAGAGTTGTTTAAATTTGTGTATGGAAGTGAAGAAATCACCGAAAGTAAAATACAATTAGCGCTTTCACAATTTATTAAAAGTATACAATCTTTTGATAGTAAGTATGATGCCGGAAGAGCTATGGCAGCTAATGATGCGGTAGATTTTCCTAATTTTACGGCTCAAGAAAACACAGGTAAAAGATTATTTCTTCAAGCACCTACATTTGATGCTACAGGCAATAGAACTGGGGGTGGACTTGGCTGTGCTGGTTGCCATAAAGCTCCTGAATTTGACATTGACCCAAATTCAAAAAACAATGGAATCATTGGCAGAATAAATCCAGGAGGCGGTATAGATGTCACCAATACTCGAGCACCTAGCTTACGAGATGTCATAAAAGCTGATGGGAGTTCAAATGGGCCTTTGATGCATACAGGAAATTTGGCAACGATACAAAATGCCATTGGACATTATGGCACTATAAATATAGCAGCTGGCAATACCAACCTCGACCCAAGATTGACACCTGGCGGAGTGGGGCAAAAGCTGAATTTAAATGGTGCAGAAGTTAATTCAGTTATCGCATTTTTCAAAACATTGGCGGGGAATAAAGTATATACCGACACCAAATGGTCCAATCCTTTTTAATTTTCAATTCAAAATATTCATATACTAGCTTATATTGTTATTTTTTTCGGCCATAAATTTTAATTTATAACTAAATTTGCAGATAATAAAATACGAGATGGGCTTTAATAAAGTATATAAAAATGCCGATGAGGCAATTGCAGATATCAAAGATGGCATGACACTAATGATAGGTGGATTTGGTCTATGTGGTATTCCAGAAAACAGTATTGCAGCGCTGGTGAAGTTAGGCGCAAAAAACTTAACTTGTATTTCCAATAATGCTGGTGTGGATGATTTTGGATTGGGACTATTATTACAAACTAAGCAAATCAAGAAAATGATTAGCAGTTATGTAGGTGAAAATGCAGAATTTGAACGTCAAATGCTCTCTGGAGAATTAGAAGTAGAGTTAGTTCCACAGGGTACATTGGCGACTAGATGTATGGCGGCTGGATATGGTATGCCTGCTATTTATACACCAGCAGGTGTAGGGACAGAAGTTGCAAAAGGAAAAGAAGTAAGAGTTTTTGACGGAAAAGAATATTTACTTGAATATGCTTTCGATGCAGAATTTTCGATTGTAAAAGCTTGGAAAGGCGATACTATGGGAAATCTAATCTATAGAAGTACGGCTCGAAATTTTAATCCTCCCATGGCAATGGGGGGGAAAATAACCATAGCAGAAGTAGAAGAATTAGTGCCTGTAGGGGAATTAGATCCAGATCAGATCCACACACCTGGGATCTATGTCAATAGAATTTTCCAAGGCAAAGATTTTGAAAAAAGAATAGAACAGCGTACAACAAGAAAAAGAGAAGCTTAGGCTTCTCTTTTTTTATATATTTAAACTAGGTGAATAAACGCTATATTTCTTTGTAAAACGAAAAATCATTTTTGAATTGATCGTAGCTAAAATAAAACATCGAGTATATCAATGGAATGGCTACAATAAGTCCAAAAACACAAGTAGCAAAACCTAAAAACATCAATACAAATGCAGAAACAAATAAACCTATGATTTGGGCATAATATCGAACACCAATATGATATGATTTTTTTAAAGCTATTTCAAACGAATCTTTAGACAAAATCATAAAATACTCCAAAAATATATAAAAAGGCAAGGTGCTCACCATTAAAAACAAGGAAACCGCTATTTTGATTTTGCTACTACTCGGCAATTCAACTCTACCATTTTGAATTTCTGTAATCAATAAATTCACATCAAACTGAAATTCATTTAAAAGATTATACAATGAAAAAAATAAAGGCATCAAACAGATAATAGCCACAAACATTCCAAATAATTTAGCGCCTAAATACGGAAGCAGAGCCTTATACACATTAAAAAAAGTAATAAAAGACTTATTTTCTCCACGACTTACACTATCAATAAAATAAGGCACTGCAAATCCTAGTGGGACCATTAAAATCTGTACTACAATACTTATAGATTTTATGGGTGTATACGAAACAATTACAGACAAAAACAAATAAAAAATAGTATATGGCACCAAATATTCATAATTTGCCTTGAAAAAATCCATCGATTTATTGAATATTTCAGAAATTGAATAGTACTGTTTGGTTTGCATATTAGATATTAAAAGTAAAAAAAATTATAGGTGTATTACTTCTCCATATGCAGCTGCAGTAGCTTCCATTACAGCTTCACTCATAGTTGGATGGGGATGTACTGCTTTTAAGATTTCATGGCCTGTAGTTTCCAATTTTTTAGCCATTACTATTTCTGCTATCATCTCGGTTACATTCATACCTATCATATGAGCTCCCAATAATTCGCCATATTTAGCATCAAAGATCATTTTCACAAAACCATCTTTTGCACCTGCAGCACTTGCTTTTCCACTCGCAGAGAATGGAAATTTCCCTACTTTCAATTCATATCCTTTTGCTTTTGCTTCTTTTTCGGTCATTCCTACAGACGCTATTTCAGGAGTACAATACGTACAGCCTGGGATATTAGTGTAATCTATGGATTCTACATGCATATTGGCTATTTTCTCTACACACAAAATACCTTCAGCAGAGGCCACGTGAGCCAATGCTGGCGTATCAATTACGTCGCCTATCGCATAAATTCCATCTACATTAGTTTTGTAGTATTCGTCTACAACTATTTTTCCTTTATCCAATTTTATTCCCAATTCTTCCAAGCCGATTCCTTCAATATTGCTTTGAATTCCTACCGCAGAAAGTACAACATCACATTCTTTTTTTATCTCACCTTCAGTCGTTTTTATTACAACTTCACAGCCATTCTTGCCCACGTTTACTTTTTCTACACTACTATTGGTCATGATTTCCAAACCTTTTTTCTTGAAAATTTTTGCTAATTCTTTACTAACATCTTCATCCTCTCTTGGAACGATATTAGGGGCAAATTCTACCAAAGTCACTTGTGTTCCCATGGTTTGATAAAAATATGCAAATTCTACTCCAATAGCACCTGTCCCTACCACAATCATAGATTTTGGAGCTTTTTCTAATACCATAGCATCTCTATATCCAATAATGTTTTTGCCATCTTGTGGTAAATTTGGCAAAGCTCTGGTTCTAGCACCTGTTGCTATAATGATGTTCTTAGCCAAATAATCTTTTTTAGAACCGTCTTCAGCCGTTACTTCAACGACTTTACCTCTTTTCAATTTCCCAAAACCATTGATTACATCAATTTTATTTTTTTTCATTAAAAATTGAACTCCTTTACTCATCCCACTAGCTACCTCACGACTTCTCTTTACTACGTTTGGAAAATCAGCTTTAGGAGCACCTACGTTTATTCCGTATTCAGATGCATGATTGATATATTCAAAAACTTGTGCACTTTTCAATAAAGCCTTTGTGGGAATACATCCCCAATTGAGACATACACCTCCCAAACTTTCCTTTTCTACGATGGCTACCTTGAATCCCAATTGACTCGCTCTAATAGCTGCAACATATCCCCCAGGGCCACTACCCAAAACTATAATATCGTAATTCATATTTAATTCTTATTTTGTTTGCAAAAATAATTAAATGGATTTAAAGACGTGATAATTAAATATAGTTATTTTATATATTTCTATGATATACAAAAAATCAATAGTAGATTTTATATAATTTTAAATCAAAAAATATTACAATTCTACCTTATTCAAGAAATAAATAAGTATACCTAACCCTACAGTAATACAGCTGTCTGCAATATTAAATATAGGACTAAAGAATGTGAAAGACTGACCTCCAAAGGATGGCATCCATTCTGGAAAAGTTCCATTTATCATAGGGAAATACAACATATCTACAACTTTACCCTGAAAAACACCCGCATATCCTGTTCCAAAAGAGACAAATTTAGCTACCGTTGTATGATAATAGCTACTTTCCGAAAAAATCATACCATAGAATACGCCATCTATTACATTACCTATTGCACCTGCTAAAATAAAAGTAAGTCCAATCAAGAATCCTTTATGCACATTGTTTTTTATTTGATGTATAAGGTAAAAAGCTATGCCAATCGAAAAAATAACTCTAAAAATAGAGAGTACATATTTCCCAAAACTTCCTCCAAGTTCCATTCCAAAAGCAGCTCCAGGATTTTCTGTGAAAGCTATACGAAACCAATGAGGAATGACCATAACTTCCTCTCCTAAGAAAAAATGCGTTTTGATATATATTTTACTCCATTGATCAATGATTAATAAAACCGCAAATAATATAAAATAGAATGCGTAATTTTTTTTTGATTTCATGTTTTTATTTAATATTGATTGCAAAAGTACATAAATTTGTTTTTTTGCTTGAAAAAGGATTTTTATAGTTATTTTGTAGCCACAATGGGAATTTATATATTTTTTTTGATTTTATTTTTCTATACCCTTTTAATCTTATGGTATAAAAAGGGTTGGACAGAAGCATTGAATTACAACTCCGAACTAGCTTTTGATGAGCTTGAACCATTATCTATATTAATTCCATATAGGAATACAACCCCTTCTTTTATTTCACTTTTGGATTATTTTGAATCAAAAAAGCATCTGAATTTTGAAGTGATTTTAGTAGATGATTTTTCTGCAAATGAATTACAATTTGACAAAAAATATTCATTCCCATTAATAAAATTATCTTTGATTGAGGCAAATATCAAGCTAAATCCATTGAAAAATAATAAAAAAGAAGCTATTGCTCTTGGTGTAGCACACGCAAAATTTTCATATATATTATGCACGGATAGCGATATAATACCAAACAAAAATTGGCTTGAAGGGATGATGAATTATGCACAAAAACAAAACCCAAAGTTTGCTGCCGGAATTCATCGATATATACCCCAGCCATCATTTCTCAATTATTTTTTAACTTTGGAACAAGATAATTATACCGCTATATCATGTGCAGGTATATTTCAAAAATTTCCTACAATGTGTAATGGTGCTAATATGCTTTTTCAAAAAGTGGCTTTTGAATCAGTAAAAGGATATGATGGATTGTATCATATAAATGGTGGGGATGATATGCTAATGCTCCACAGAATCCAAGATAAATTTCCAGATAAAACCTTCTTTATTAAATCATTGGAAACAGCCGTTTTTTCCGAAGCACCAAAGAATTTTAAATCTTTATTTTTTCAACGAAAGCGTTGGCTTTCGAAATCATTTGATTATGAAAACAAATGGGTGGGTATTCAAATGTTTATTGCACTCTGTGCCAATGTAATGACTGTAATTTTAGGGATACTAGGATTTTTTCAGCCCTTATTATTCCTTTTTGTTATATGGAAATTTTTCGTGGATTATGCATTCCTTATAAGCCAAGAATCTTTTTTTAAACCCAAAAAAAACTTTATATGGATTGGCGTAAGTATATACATTTATCCTTTTTACGTACTTTTACTTTCGCTTGATTTTTTTAAATCAAAATTATTCAACAAATAGTACCAAGCCCTTTAAATAATTACTTTCCGGATGAAATAAATTAATAGGATGATCTTCAGGCTGAGACAAATGCTCTATTATACGAACATTTCGGCCTGCCTCTATACCTGCTGCGGTAATAGTATCTTTGAATGTTTGTGCATCTATGACTTGAGAGCAAGAAAAAGTAAGTAAGATGCCATTGGGTTTGATATGTTTGATGGCTTGAACATTTATTTTTTTATAGCCTTGAATAGCTTTATGTTTTGCGGATAAATGCTTAGCAAATGCGGGTGGGTCCAGGACAATTACATCAAAATTGTGCGACATACTTTTCAAGTATTCAACGGCATCAGCTGTGATAGCTTCATGAGATATCCCAAAATTTAACTCAAAATTTTTGATACAAATTTCATTAGCGGCACGCGAGGCATCTACGGAAATCACTTGGCTGGCGCCAGCTTCTTGAGCATACATAGAAAATCCGCCAGAATATGAGAAAAGATTGATAATATTTTTATCTTTTACATATTTTTGAAGTGCCTTTCTATTATTTCTTTGATCTATAAAAAATCCCGTTTTTTGTCCTTCTTCCCAGTCTATTATGAATTTTATACCATTTTCATAAAGGGATTCTTCTTTTTTTGAACCTATAATATAGCTTTTTAAGTTGGCTTCTTTTATAACATCTTCACTTTTATCAAAAATAGCTAAACTATTGCCATAAATATCTAATAAAATCTTAGCAATATCTTGAATATGGGAATACATGCCTACCGAATGACATTGGATTACTGCTGTGCCGCCGTATATGTCAATTATCAAGCCAGAGAGACCATCGCCTTCGCCATGTATAAGCCTATATATATTTGTATTTGGGTTATTCACCAATCCCATTTGCATTCGCAATGCATATGCTGCATAGATTTTTCGTTTGAAAATAGCTAATACGTCCGTTTCGTTTGAAAATTCGAGGACACGAACCGCAATGGAACCATGAAAAAAATGGCCAATTGCCAAAGCCTCATTATACTCATCTGTTACCTGGACCAAATCACCATTTTTCAGTTTGCTTACATCGGAATATATTGCTCCGGAAAAAATCCATGGATGTTTTCTATACAAAGAAGATGCACGATTTTTTTTGAGTTTTACAGCAGGTAGATGAGACATAAGATAATTTAATAATTATTATTATTTTATAATTTAAATAACAAAACTAAATATTCTAATCTTAAACGAGTTTAAATTATCACTTTTATCAATTTTTAAAGTCAATAAAAACAATATTTTGACTATATTTGCATTAACTAATTGGAAAAATTTTTTATATATTATTAATTTAATCAAAATGAAGTTACGATTTATACTATCAGTATTATTTTTATCCACATTCACTATTTTTGCACAAGCAAAAAAAGAGCCGTTTAAATTAAAAATCAAAGCAAAAGGACTTGAAAACAAATATTGTCTTTTGGCTAATCATATGGGAAGCAACAAATATAAAATTGACTCCTTGGCATTTGACAAAAAAGGAGAAACTGTTTATATTGATAAAGAAGATAAAATCAAAGGCGGTATCTATATGATAGTATTTCCTACAATGGGGAATAATTATGTAGAGTTTTTAGTGTCGAAAAAAGAAATGAATATGGAACTCTTATTTGATTCATTTAATATCAATAAGGTCCAAATAAAAAACAGCGTAGAAAATGATTATTTCTATTCCGAGATTAAATTTGTAGAACCTTTGTACAAAGAAATGAATGAACTTAAAAGCAAATTCACAGCTGCTAATTCAGATGAAATGGAAAAAAAGAAAA
>JBEIDU010000012.1:0-36981 GCA_040383345.1 Chitinophagales bacterium
CCAATTGATCTACCCGACTCTAACTTTTCATGAGCTAAAACCAATTGATCTATTGAAAATGTTTCGCCCTGAAGTGCATCTTTAAATACTCCTTTTTCAAGCAGTGCTGCAACACCTTGCATACATCGCTGAACTATTTGAGGTTTATTATCTGCAATAGCAAGCATATTGAGCCCAATAATGGATTTACTGGGCATTAATAATTTTATTGGGGAGAAAAAACCAAACTTAAAAACTTGATAAATTATTTTTAATTTGTTTTTACTTTCACTTAATTTGGCCGAACCAAATAATACTAATTTCCCATCACTATTTAAAATTTTCATACCCTTTGGCACATTTTCTCCTCCAACACTATCAAAAATTACATCAATTTTTTTTCTATATCCTAATCGTTTTACTCCTTCATCAAAAACTTCTTTTTTATAATTTATGGTATGATGAACCCCCAGGGATTTTAAAAAATCGCATTTCTCATCACTTCCTGCTATACCTATAACTATACATTTTTTTGACAATGCTATGGCTACAATTCCAAGACCCACACCACCTGCAGCTGCATGAACAAGTACGATATCATTTTCAAATAAATTAACGTTCTCCACGGCTGCATGATATGCAGTACTTAATTGCGTTGCAATTGCAAGGGCATTATGACTTTTTAATTCTCTTGAAACACAAACACAAACTCTTTCATCTGCGACAGCATATTCAGCATATCCCCCAAAACGAGTGAGCGCAACCACAAAATCCCCCTTTTTAAAGGATTGAACGCCTTCACCTACTTCATATATTTCACCCAAAACATCATATCCTAAAACACATGGCATTTTAGGCATATCAGGGTATAAATCCAAACGAGCCATTACATCAGCATAATTGAGTCCAAAAGATTTTACTTTTATGAGAACTTCCCCTGGATTTGGCTTTGGAGTATTAATTTCTTTTATTTCAAATGCACTATTTGCATTTGTTTTTTTTGTTAAAAAAACAGCTTTCATTCTATCAAATTTTTAGTATAAATAAATATTAATAAGATTAAAGTAGATTCCTAAAAATGGAAATAACTACAAAGCGGGACATCCAGTTCTTTTTGAATTGCGTCCAAAACATCCAAAATAGTTTAGAGATAGTTCTGGGGACCCAATACTTCCTTGATTATTTGAAATTTTACCGATATGAATATCATAACTAAATACAAAACTCGCACTTCCTATATCCATTCTAAATGCAGGAGTAATAGCATCGGTGCTTTTGTACCAAAGCCCCAAATATCCTATAATAGGCATAGTTGTTTCTGTTTCAGGCTTTAATGTTTTACCAAAATATCCTCCAAAGTTCCAATTTGAAACTTGTTGATACTGAATATACATAGAAGGCAAAAGATATAAATCACTAAACATATAATTTGCGCCAGCATGAAAATTGATTCGTGTAGGCAATTTATATTCTTGATTTGAAAACGATATATTTGGCTGTGTCAAATGAAATGCTGAAGCACCCATATAGATATTGAGAGCTGAACTTGGATTTAATGTTAGTAAGGAACCAAAATTAAAATCCGAATACATTTTAGATTCATTGGTAAATGATTCCGAACTAGACGGCTGGTATTTGACCCCAAAAGGATCAATTTGGTCATCAAAAATCAAATTTCCAGGAGTAAATGCACGCTGTCCCAAACCACCTTGAAGTCCAAAAGACAAGAAACTATTTGAATTCTTTCCAAAACGTAAATGATATGCTATATTTAAGTATAAAGAATGATTTGAAAAAGTATTTGAGGCTGTTTTATCAAAATTTCCAATGATTCCAAAACCCCATATATTGGCTAAGTCATTAGAGCTTTTTCCTATATTAAAGTCTCCTCCAAATGAAGCCGATTGATATGATTTGAAATCACTAGAACCCATCCATTGATTTCTATAGATTCCGCTTATTCTGTAATTACAATAACTATTTCCCGCAAAAGCAGGGTTAGTAGCCATTGGCATTGAATTAAACTGAGAATACTGCAAATCTTGAGAAAATAAATTCCCATACATAAACATTACTAATAATATAAGGATATTTTTCATTTTAATACTATTTTTGGAACTTTCGTACATTGAATTATATTATCTAATTAAGATAATTTCACCTTGAAAATTTATTATTTTTCCATTGCTACACATAGCAATAATTGTATAATAATATGCTCCAGGCTGTAATTCTTCTCCCGAATTATCTACTCTTCCATTCCATCCAAATCGTTTATCATTGGCATTAAAATTTTGATTACCATAGACTTGATTTCCCCATCTATTGTATATTTTAAAATCATTAATTTCTTTCAACGCATATCCTTTTGGATAGAATTCATCATTTAATAGATCACCATTAGGTGTAAAACCTGTAGGAATAATTATATCTTCTTTGTTACAATCTGGATTTACCTCTATAAAAACAGAATCTGAAGAAGAACATACTTTATTATTGAGACTATAATACACATTGGCTTTATAATATGTAGAAGAAAGTGGCGAAGCTCCTGTGGAATCACATTTACTACAACTCATATCGGCTGTAGGAGACCAACGAACACTATCCCAAGAACCATTAATATTTACCTTCAAATGACTAATGGATCCTGCTACTATTTGAGTTGGTTTTGCTGTAATTGAAATTGGTAAATTTTTCAAAACACTCACTTTAATTTGTTTTTCTACTCGTGGACAATTTGTGTTTTTTGTATACACTTTGTACAAGTATGTATTTTGAGGAGAAACCAGAACTATAGAATCACCACTAATTTTATCCATCCATGTACTATCCTCAAAAAATATTCTATTGGCACTTTGTATATTATATTTAATAGATTCTCCAAAACAAATAACAGTATCGGTACTGGGTGTAATGTTTAAACTAGGAATAGTATCAACAACATGCACTAAATTGGCAGTACTTTGACATCCCGTATTTATATCTAATAAATTTAAATTAACTGTTACAAACCCAAATTCATCCCATGTATTGATTCCATCTACTGTATTGAGAGAGGTAGGTATTCCTTTTGTATTTATAAACTGCCAATTCCATTGATAATTTGGTGAATTTTTGCCTTGAGTTGTATTGTTGTAGAATACAATAGTGTCTTTGCACAATAACGATACAGGTTCAAATGATATTTTTGGAGGCGCTACAACACTAATAGTTTTTGAAAGTGTATCGCCACAACCAAAATTATCCATGAGATAAACCGTAGGAGAATAATTACCTCTAACAGCAAATGCATGATTTTTTAAAACTACAAAATTAGTATCTTTTGCACCATCTCCATATTCTATGGTTCGAGTTATCAGTGTTCCTTGTCCATTTATATTATTAGGAGTAAATATAACGGCTACACCATTACAAGTGGTAGTTTTATCTATTGTAAAACCCGCAACTGGACTTTTAAATACTTTTATTGGTGTTGTTTTTAATACAATTGCTGCAGGCCCAATATCATAATTTATTTTTAAAGATACTGAAAATAAGCCAAAAGTATTATATGTATATGTAATATTAGCAGATGATGAGGTTAATGTATTCCCATCCCCAAATGTCCATTCTCTTGAAATCACATTGAGTCCCATTGGAATAGAATTTGTGTCCGTAAATGTTATGGTATTTTCTTGACAAATGGTATCTTTACTTGATTGAATATCTTGTTGTGCAAAAACAAATGTATAAACGAAACACGAAATTAAAAAAACAAAATATTTTGTAAGTTTCACGATTTTCATAATTTAAAATTAGAAATTTTTTGTATTAGGGCAGTCTGACCTTGATTTAAATACTTTCTCAATAAGTCCTATATATCCTAAGCTCAACTCTAAGGCACCAAAACCTTTGGTAGCAGTACTCAGCTCATTTAAATTATGGTCATAGCTTAGCCCAATCATTATACCATCATATTCTAAACGAGCCATTCCAATAGCTGCATCTATTGAATTATTTCCATATCTCAAAAAAGTACCAAAAGATATACTGGATTTATTTAAAGAATAATTTCCAAATAAAAATTGAACTGAAGTTCCTCCATTTACTTGAGAATGTGCATCTTGTTTTGAGGCAAGTAAAGTTGGTAAAATAAATACTAAATCCGTAATTCTAATTTTAGCAGAAGTATATAAATTAAATCGTTTAGCTTTTTCTGTATTGGTATTCAAAAATGAATTTTTAATAGGTAATAAATGATCTGCTGAAGCACCTATAAAAAAATTAGCATTTTCAGAAAAAACCACTTGATAGTTCAACCCTAAACCTACATCGAAGCCCATTGTACTTGTTCGCTGAATATCTTCAGGATTTTGATCCGGAGTAATAAAATTTCCCCCTAAAAAATTATGATTAGCCCCAAGATAAGTTCCTAAACTTAAATATTGTTCTATATCATATCCTATTTTTTTATTATAACTAAAATTGACACGAGCCATATTATTCGTCATAAATCCAAATTGATCTTCTCGATAAGCATTTACACCAACTCCTAAATAATCACCTTGAAGTTTATCTTTTAAGAAAACAGCATCCGCGCTAACACCTATAGACTTGATACTGGATCCTAGTGTATTCCACTGTGTACGATAATTTGCTGTAACTCTATAGTTTCCATCAAAAAATCCAGTCAAAGCAGGATTTATATAGGGTTGGGACGCAAAATATTGCGACAAAATCATATCTTGACTTTGTAAAATATGTAAATTGAATATTAATATCAAGTATATAAAAATCTTCTTCATGTTTTTTTTTAATTATTCGTTTGTCTCTTTTCAATCATGCTATTTTAATAACAGAATTTGACCACTCTTCACAATTCTATCATATTTTGAATAGATTGAATTATAACGCATCATATATGTATATACTCCTGTTTCAAGCATATTGCCATTGGTTCCCTTTCCGTCCCATTGAAAATTTAAATCATAAGCATTAAATACATTATTTCCCCATTTATCATAGACCTTAAACTCAAAAGATTCAACAATATTTGTATTATTGGTAATCAAGTAAAAAATATCATTTTTAGAATCCTGATTATATGGAGTAAACATATTTGGAACTACAATATTATCAATTGAATCAACAATTGTAACAGAAAAACGAGCTATAGCTAAACAATTAGGTCCATATCTTGCTTCCAATGTGTATAGTGTATTCTCTACAGGATAAATTTCATAATTATTATTTGCAGGTCGTGCATTGTTTTTAGGCGACCAAATAAAATTATAGAAATAGAAGGATGAATCTACTTTTAATATTTGCGTTTGACCCGCTACCATTTGCGTTTTCCCTGAAATAGCTAATCGTTTTTCTGGATACAATTCTATTCTTTTTCTGAGAGTATCCGTACATCCAGCTCTATCTTTTATTATAGCTAAATAATCTCCAGAATCCAATGATTCTGCGATACGAGTATTGTTTAACGGCGCGTGCATCCATGAATATGTTAGATTATTTGTATCTCCACTTATTATATTAATGGATAATCTACCTACACCATCTAATGGACAGATAGAATCCGTACCAATAAGATTCCCTTTTGGACCTGGAATATTCTGAACTTCGATATCATTTACCGAAAACGTATCACAAGCTAAAGTATCCCAAAAATAAACCGTATATTTTCCAGGCGCTAGAGAATCAAAAGGCATTTTTAAGCGCGAAGAATCTTTCCATCTATAACGAATAGGCGCATATCCCCCTTGTACTTTTACATCAATACTACCAATATATTGAGCACACTCCGCATTTAATACAGATACACTTTTAAGCTTAATCTTACTTACTTTTGCATATACCGTACCAGATATCGTAATACTACATGCTGCATTATCAGTGATTGTAACCGAATAGGTACCAGGCTTCAATGTATTATCTATATTGGAATTAAGCGATGCATTTTGACTCCATTTATAAAAATAAGGTGGTGATCCTGCAGATGGTGTTACGGTCAATCGACCATTGCTGCTACTTTCGCATTTAGCCGAATCCATTTTTATAGTTGCTTTTAAAGCATTAACATTTTTTGCAAGAATAAAAGTAGAGCTTTGATCTATACATTGCGTTGCGCTATCTTTAAAGCTTACATAATAGGTTCCTTCATCCAAATTACTTAAATTAATTGAAGCGCCTTTTATAATTATATATGGTGCACTATTTTTATACAACGTATATGTGACTCCTAAAGGTGCTGGTTCATAACGAAATGAAATTACGCCATTGGCACCACAAGTAGGATCAATCTTATTTTCAAACTTAGAACCGGGACATTGCGAAGCCATTTTCAATATTGAAAACAATGATATTATCAAAACTAAATAAACTTTTTTTGCCATTATTTAAAAACTTTAACTTTATTTTGCAACGTCCAAAAATAGTAAATATTTTTTTTATATTTATAATAAAAAATGAAGTACGGATTTTGTTTTCTTTCTAATATGCCTATCTATTCAGATTTATCTGTAAACTGCACGGTAAAAAGTCATTTCTCTTTTGGAGAAATTTTTGAAATAATAAATACAAAACATGAGTTTTTTGAAGTAAAAAATTCTTGTTTTACTAAAAGTGGATTCGTACCAAAAACTCAAGTCAAAATTATCTCAAAAAAAGAATATAATTTTTTGGTTCAATCTGAAAAATTCTATACCACAGACTCTATCTCTACCGTTGTTTTTGAAAATAGGAATACACTTCTTAGTATTGGAAGCATATTGTATAATTTTGATGGCTTAGTTGCAAATTTTGGATTTGAAAAAATTAATTTTTTTAGCAATGCCCTTTCAATAAAGCAAAAACTAAATACAACTCAAATTGAGAATTTAATTAAAAAGATTCTTAATACGCCTATGATAACTGGTGGTAATACCATTTTTGGATTTGATTCATTGGGGCTCATTCAATTCTTTTTCAAATTTCAACACATTCACATTCCAGACACATTAAATGAACTAATAGATAAAAATTTAAACATTGGCCTTGTAAAAAATGTAAAATTTGGTGATATTATTTTTTTTGGCAATAAAAAAATAGATCATTTTGGCATTGTACTTTCAAACAAAGATATATTGCACGTTCATGGATATGTTAGAATAGATGAATATGATTACCTAGGAATCAAAGATAAAGAAAATAATGCTGCATATTTATTTTCAAAAATTTATAAAATCATTCGCTTGCAGTAATTTTTTAGTTTTTTAAATAAAACTATTTAATTTTGCAATAACATTACATTAAATGAAATTTTTATTTCCCCTTATCATAATCAGTATCCTTTTGTTTTCATGCAAATCATCAGGAGTCAATGTGGCTTACAGGCCCAGTAAATCTTCTAAAATGGGTACTCCAGGCTTTGAAAAACCAAGATTATCAAGAGCAACGAGAGGAAGAGGATCTGTATTTGCACAAAAACAGCCTAAAGTCAAAATTAAATCTCAAATAAAAGCTCGCGCTGGCCTTTTTAGATAATTGATTTTTTTTTTACATTTTGACCTAAATAAATATTTTTAACTTATTTTTTTGTTAGCTTCAAATGGTATTACAATTATATATCTTTTTTATATACCATATTAACTTCTATAAACAAAGCCACAATCTTCTTACTAGTCTTTTTTTATATTAGACATGATTTTAGAATATAATGGATTATTAAATTAGATAATGTAAATAACACAAAAAGCCAAAGTTTAAAAACTTTGGCAATATATTGTGAATAAATTGAGATTTTAATTATTTGGCTTCTACTACCATTTTACCTCTGTAGTATAAAGCGCCTTCTACCATATACGCTCTATGTCTCAAATGCGTTTCGCCAGAAGTGCTGCAAGTACTCAATGTAGGTGCCTCTGCTTTATAATGCGTTCTTCTTTTATCTCTTCTAGTTTTAGAAATTTTCTTCTTAGGATTTGGCATAATCTTATAGTTTTAAATATTATTTATTTTAATCTTTTTTTAATTTTGAAAGCGCAGCCCATCTTGGGTCTAAGTCTTCTTCTATTTTTTTTACATTCAATTTCTCCAGCACTGTGGGATTGCATGTATCATTCCCATTTTTATCTTTTGGATGCACTACTTGGATTGGAATATTGATTAAAATATAATCGTATATTACTTCTTTCAAGTACAAGTGTGTCTCTGTTTTTGACAAATAAATTACATCTTCCTCATCCCCAATTTTATCGTCTCTTTCCTCAAATTTAACTATAAGTTTGAAATCAAAAATCATTTCATAGTCAAAATATTCCAAACATCTATCACAAGCCAACGAAACGGTTCCATTCACCTGAAAATCTAAAATAAAAAATGAATCTTTTTTATCAAAAAATACATCTATATTTAAATCTCCTTTTTTAATGGGACAATGCTCTATTTCTTCAAAAAAAGTATTATCCACCTCAAATGCTATACGATGTAATTTATTCTTCAACCCTACAAATGCTATCTCATATTTTTTCATCATCCCAAAGCTTATTGAATCTATTAAAAAAATGGAGTGCAAAAATAATATAAAAAAATTGAATTGTTACAAATATTTATGACTACTATATAATACATTTTTGATTAGTACGTTTAAATACAATTAAAAACTAATATTTAAGTTAAGTATATTTGCAACTATTAAAATAAAATTATAAAAAATGAACGTAGAACAAACCATGATTGGTGTATTTTTAAAAATGGGCGTTTTGGGCCAGATTATCGCTATTTTAATCTTCTTTTTATCCATAGTTTCCGTATTTGTATTTATCGAAAGATTACTCTTTTTGAAGTTTGCTGGAAAATCAGATCCTAATTTTATCGAAAAAATTAAAGATAATATTTCTGAAGGCAATATTAGTGCTGCTAAAGACTATTGCAATAGAAGCAATAATGCTCTTGCGAGAGTTATTTTAAAAGGTCTCAATCGAATTGGAATGCCTATTAGAGATATTGAACTAGCTATGGACAAACAAATTGGACTAGAAATTTTTAAGTTTGAAAAAGGAGAAGGTGTTTTAAGTTTAATCTCAAAACTAGCACCTATGCTTGGATTCATTGGAACCATTGGAGGCGTAATCCAAATTTTTTATACTATAAACGCTACTGGAGATTATAATATTGAATCAATTTCTGGAGGTTTATATGTGAAAATGATTACATCAGGCCTTGGTCTATTTTTAGGGATATTAGCTTATTTTTTCTATTTCGTTGTGTCTTTTAAAATCAAAAATGCAATATACTCATTGGATAAAGGGGCTAGCGATTTTATTGATATCATTTCTTCCCCTTCTAAAGGCTAAGTACTTTTTTAATTTTAACACTTAAACACCTTAACTATGTCTAGATATAGAACGCGTAAAAAAGAAGAGGCAGAAGTAGCTACAGAATCGTTAAATGATATTATGTTTTTCCTAATGCTTTTCTTCCTTATTGTATCTACACTGGTCAATCCCAATGTTATTAAACTAATGCTTCCAAACTCCAAATCATCAGCAAGCATGGCTAAGCAGCCCATAACGTTAACAATAACAAAAGATAAACTCATATTTTTAAATAGTGAAAAGACTTCAATCTTAATTGAAAATTTGGAAAAGCGATTACAAAACATAGCAGAATTGAAAGAAAATCCTACTATCGTGCTTCGAATTGACCAATCATTAAGTATTCAAGACTTAGTAAATGTTCTTCAGATAGGTAATGAATTAAAAGTAAAAATGGTATTGGCTACCGAAAATTCAAAAAAATAACGTATGGAAACGTGGTCAAATTCTCATAATGAAAAGAAAGAGCGAAAACGGCAATTTATTTCCTTGTTTTTTTCATTGATTTATGGCTCAGCTATTATTCTATTATTTTTCTTATACAAAATAGCTACACCCGCTATTGAAAAAGAAGAAGAAGGTCTTTTAGTTGACTTTGGATATTCGGAAGTAGGTATGGGAGAAAATGAGCCCAGTTTGAAAGAAAACAATGATCTAGTAAATATACCCGCACCAGGTAATCCCCCTTTTACTCAAGTCGTAAAAGAAGAAGTAATTATTCAAGATGAGGAGATAACAGAAAGTATTGATATTCAAAAAAAAGATGAAAAGAAAAATATAGTAATAGTTGAAAATTTATTGAAGAAAAATAACAAAACAAAAGAAGTATCTAAATCCAAATCAGAATCCAAATCAGTAGAAAAACCTATCGAATCAAAAATAGAAAAGAAAGCATTATTTACTGGATTTTCTGGAAAGGGAAATGGCAATGGTAGCCAAGGGAATAAAGAAGGAGAAGGGAATATGGGAGATCCTAGCGGCTCAAAATCAACTAATTTTATAGGTCAAAATTCAGGGATAGGAAATAATGGTCCAGGAAAAGGCCTTATAGGAAGTGGACTTAAAGGAAGAAAATTAGATAATATTCCTAAAATAGTGGACAACAGCAATAAAGAAGGGAAAATTATCATTAAAGTACAAGTAGATGCTCAAGGAAAAGTAATCAACAGTACATTTCAAGCTCAAGGATCTACTTTAACAGATTCAGATTTAATTAACAAATGTATCCAAACGGCTAAAAAAGCAAAATTTACGGCCAACGAAGAGCGCGAAACAGATTATGGCACCTTGATCTTTAATTTTAGTGTACGCTAAACCTGCCAAAGTAAAATATTTTGATTGACAAGAAATACAAGGAAATAGAAACATATATTTTTGAAAAACTACCTATGTTTTCTCGAATAGGAGCAGATGCATTCAAAAAAGATCTTATAAATATAAAAAAATTATGTGATTATCTGGGTAATCCACAAGAACAATTCAAAACCATTCATATTGGAGGTACTAATGGGAAAGGATCTACCACGCATTATTTAGCCTCTATTTTAATGGAGTATGAGCTCAAAGTGGGAATATATTCATCGCCCCATTTAATTGACTATAGAGAACGAATCAAAATTGGCAATCAATGGGTTCCAAAAGAATTTGTAATTAATTTTATTGAAAAAACAAAACCAATTATTGAGGAAATACAACCTTCTTATTTTGAAATTTCGGTTGCAATGGCATTTGACTATTTTGCGTATGAAAAAGTAGATATCGCCTGTATTGAAGTAGGATTGGGCGGGAGATTGGATAGCACCAATATTATTAATCCTATTCTTTCCATTATCACAAATATTAGCCATGATCACAATCAAATGCTGGGCGATACGCTGGAAGAAATAGCATTTGAAAAAGCGGGTATTATCAAAAATTCTACGTCTGTAATTATAGGCGAATATCAATCTAAGGCTATTTCTGCGGTTTTTGAAAACAAAGCAAAAGACAATGGAAGTTCCATTCAGTTTGCCTCTGAAAATGTTCAATACAAAGAGGAAGAATCTAAACACGTTTTTCATCTTAAAGAAAATTCGATTTCATTACCAAAATATATTTTTGAAGCAAATTATACGCTCAAAAATATTGCAACCGTGCTTTATTCGATAGAAGCATTAATCTCAAATAAACTACTAATCCATCATTTTGACAATGATAACATTGAAAAAGGATTTATTGACTATTATAAAAATACAGGATTTGCTGGCCGATGGATGCGTATAGAAAAATATCCTAATGTAATTTTGGAATCAGCGCATAATGAGGCGGGAATTGAAAATTTGAAACTTAGCCTTTCCAAAGCTCATTATAAAAATTTGTATATTATTTACGGAACGGTAAAAGATAAAGATGTACAAAAAATAGTATCGATACTTCCAAAAAATGTAACACATTATATTCTCACACAAACCAATATCCCAAGAGCTATGCCTGTAGATGAGCTCAAAACACTTTTTTATCAATTTGGCTTCACAAATACGACTTCCATTGCACAAACATCACAAGCCTTTTCAAAAGCGCTTGAAATGGCTGAAAAAGATGATTTAATCCTTGTAACAGGTAGTATTTTTTTAGTAGGAGAAATCCTTAGCCAACTTTAACTATATTTTTTTAGTCATAAAAAAAGCCCTCGAAATTTCGAGGGCTTAATTATTATTGAAGAAGAATTTAAATTAGAAATTATATCTAACGCCAAATTGCAATCTCCACAAGTTTGCATAACTAATATTATCTATAAATGCATTTGTAGGAAGATAAGCTTTGCCATCTGTTCCTGTAGCAGATAAGAAGTTATATGAAGTTACAACACCATTAGTGATATTAGCTCTTAATGGATTATTATACAACAATTGCTTTCTCTTTCCAGAATTTGGATTGATTAAATTTGGCAAGTTGAAGATATCACAAGAAACTTGTATAGAATTTTTTCTTTTTCCAACTTTAAAATTAAAGTCTTGTATAATTTTCATATCTAAAGAATGGAACCAAGGGAACAAACCTGTATTTCTTCCTGCAAGAGATCCTCTTTCATCATTGAATTCTGTACTTGATATATATTTATTGAATGCCGTAGCTTGATCTGCAGCAGAAAAAGTAACTCCAGATACAGTATATGAAGCGAAGTTTATATCTGAAGCATTTTTAGGAACATAAATCAAATCTTGATTTGCATTGTCCCCATTAATATCTGCATTATAGACTAAGCTATATCTACCAGGATTTGACCCTTCATAAAAGAATGAAATAGTAGTTGCTAATGCATCTTTTGCGTATTTAAACTTGTATGACAAACTAGCAACCACTCTATGAGGCGTGTTAAAGTCAGACATACCCAATACAAAATTATTTGGTGTAGATGCTGTTGGAAGTCCTTGCCATGCTGAGTTAGCTCTAGATCCAGGATTTGAAGACACATCTTCCGATTTTGTGTATGTATAGAAAATTGATCCAAATAATCCTTTAGATGCTGGCTTAGTAATTCCTACTGAAGCTGAATAAGAATAACCTTGATTTGTGTTTGCTAATACAAACATATCGCTTGAATTTATTCTTCTATTTGTCCATCTTTGTCTAGACTCATCACCAGTTACAATTGTTGATTGAGCAGCCGGCAAATTGGCATTATACTGAGCAATATTTCTCAAATCTTTTGTATACATAAATTCTCCAGTTCCTATTAACCCAAAGAAAGGTAATTTATAATCAATTCCAATATCAGAACGCCATACTTGAGGCATTTTGAAATTTTGATCAACCATATTAATTGTACTTGGAGCAATTTTTCCACCTACTAAATCAACTTTAGAAGCGGCTGTTGAATTTTGAAGAAATTCATCAAATGATGTGTAAAATTTAATATTATTAAGATCCGCAGCAGATGCAGTATAATTATTGATACTTGTACCAATATTTCCTGCTTGATTTACTAACCATACAAATGGTATTCTTCCTGTAAATACTCCTGTTCCTCCTCTTACTTGAAGTGTTTTATCGCCATTTACATCCCAATTAAATGACATTCTTGGAGAAACCATTAATTGTTGTTTAGGGAACATACCTGATTGGAATTTTGTATTTTGTCCTTGAAGATCTCTGAAAGTCAATGCATCAACAGCAGGACTAGAGATCAAGAAAGAATTGTCGTAGAATGGCATTTCAAATCTAACTCCAAATGTCAAATTTAATCTATCAGACATATTGAATTGGTCTTGAACATAAGCACTTAATTGACCATAAGAAGCCCCAACATAAGTGTTGCCATTCATTCCATTAATTGGAAATGAAGCACCAAATGCTAATGGTTTTCTATCGTTCATGAAATCGCTCAAGTTTGCATATCTATAGTATAAGTTTCCTGCTTGTACAAATGAGTTCTCAAATTTTTGATACTCATAACTAGCTCCAACCGTTAAAGTATTATTTTTTAAATTAACAGTTAAGTTATTTATTATACTAAAATTATTATTTCTAACTGAGTTTTTATATGTAAAAGGATCTGTTCCTGCAAACATGTAATTATCACCAAAGGTAGAGCTTGCATTTATATCTACTGATGGGAAAATTTGACCACCAAGTACACCTCTACCTTGTTGAATATAAGAATAAGTACCTATTAACTGATTACTCATAATAGAATTTAAATTACTATTTAATTCAGCAGTTACTGTTCTTACAGTATGCTCAAAATTATAATTTGAATTCTCAAAGCTCATTGAATTAGCACCAATTCTGCTGTTTGAGTTTCTATCGGTATTAATTGGCACTGATGTAGCATTTAATTGTTGATCTTCAGTTCCAGTCATTTGACTATAACTTACATAAAATTTGTTATTTTCATTTATATTCCAATCGATTCTTGTTAAGAACTTAGTGAAATTTTGTTGGTATTCATTAGCATAGCCTTCATATGCACCTGTATTGTATCCAAATGAATCTCTTAAAAAATTTGACAATTTAATCAAACTATCAGACTTTACTCTTGATCTTTGTCCAGAAATTGTAGAATTTGAAGATGTCCAGTTTTGACCTGGTAATGTTCTTTCTTCTCTTTCAGCGTTTACAAAAAAGAATAATTTATTTTTAACAATTGGACCACCTATTCTAAAACCATAGTTTGTATTTGTGAATTTTGGAACATCTAAATTTAAAGGACCTACTTGGTCTCCATTTAAACCATTCCCTCTATAAAATCCATAAACTGAACCATGAACTTCATTAGTACCTGATCTAGTTACCGCATTAATGTTAGCACCTGTAAATCCCGTATTTCTAATTTCATAAGGAGAAACAGAAATTTGGATTTCTTCAATGGCATCAACTGAAATTGGAGAACCTGAACCTCCAGGTGTTAGGCCTGAAGAAAGACCAAATCCATTATTTAAATTTGCTCCATTTACTTGGAAATTATTATAACGTGCATCTCTACCTGCGAAAGAGTTTGCATTACCTACACTCGAACCACTTTGTGGTGTAAGTCTTGTAAAATCTTCTACCCTTCTGTCCAATGTAGGCATTGTCATAATTTGTTGAGAACTAACGTTTGTAGATGCTCCTGTTTTTTCAGAATTGAAAATACTGTTTTTCAAACCAGAGATTACTACTTCTTTAATCTGTTCTGTAGTTTGAGAAAAACTTAAATTAATAACAGTTGGCACACCTAGTTTTACATAGATATCATCCACTGATACTTTGCCCGATCCTACAGAAGATGCTTCCACAGAAAATGGACCGCCTACTCTAACTCCGTTTATCACGTAGTTTCCATTGGCAGTAGTTCTACCTCCATAAACAGAACCTGAAGCCGTGTGAATTGCTTTTACTACAGCTCCTGAAACCGGGAGATTTTTTGCATCTTTGATTACTCCCTGTATGGAACCAGATGTAATCTGTGCATTTGCCATAAATGGCACTAGCATTAATATTGCTAGAATTTTTGTAAATAAATGTTTCATAAAATTTCGAATTTGTTAAATTTTTGCAAATTTATATATTTTTTAAAATATACTCACATTAAAATAACATTAAATTTAAAAATATTTTCCACAATTTGTTAATTAAAAACTAATTATTCAGTATTTGAAAGAGATAAGACTTCATAATTAAGTTAAAAAAAATATAAAAAACGAATCCTATCAAAAATCAAAAATGTTTTATATTTGTCAATTGAAATTAAAATTATAAAATGAGTAATATCTTAATCACAGGGGGTGCCGGATTTATTGGATCCCATGTTGTCAGACGATTTGTAAACAATTATCCTAATGACCATATTTTCAATTTGGATAAATTGACATACGCTGGGAATCTTGAAAATTTAAAAGATATTGAAAATGCAAAAAACTATACTTTTTTGCGAGCAGATATTCAGGATTTTGCAAAACTAGAACAAATTTTTGCAGAACACAAAATTGACCATGTGATTCATTTAGCGGCCGAAAGCCACGTGGATAGAAGTATTTCAAATCCGTTGGAATTTGTCCTTACCAATGTAGTAGGTACGGTTAATCTTCTCAATGCTGCCAAAAATGCGTGGAAAGACAATCTTGATTCGCATCGTTTTTATCATGTATCTACCGATGAAGTATATGGAGCATTGGGCGAAACAGGATTTTTCACTGAAGAGACAAGCTACGATCCTCATAGTCCTTATTCAGCTTCTAAAGCGAGTAGCGACCATTTTGTAAGAGCCTATCACGATACATTTGGTATGCAAATAGTAGTATCTAATTGTTCCAACAATTATGGGTCTCACCATTTCCCAGAGAAATTGATACCACTTTGTATTCATAATATAAAGAATAATAAACCCTTGCCAATTTATGGTGATGGAAAATATACAAGAGATTGGTTGTTTGTAGAAGATCACGCTAGAGCGATAGACGATGTTTTTCATAAAGGTGTCAATGGACAAACCTATAACATTGGCGGATTTAACGAGTGGCAAAATATTGATTTAGTGAAATTGCTTTGTAATATTATGGACCAAAAATTGGGACGTGAAGAAGGCACTTCGGAGAAATTGATTACTTTTGTAAAAGACCGACCAGGACACGACTTACGCTATGCTATTGACGCTACAAAAATTGAGCGTGAATTGGGCTGGAGACCATCGGTAACCTTTGAACAAGGATTGGAAAAAACAGTAGATTGGTACCTAAATAATGAAGAATGGCTCGATAATGTAACAAGTGGAAATTATATGGAATATTACAACAAACAATATAATTAAAATGCTCAAATACAAAAAAATTCTTGTTACAGGCGGTGCTGGTTTTATTGGTTCAAATATATGCAAATATTTGCTGGAACAAGGCGCTCATGTAAGAGTTTTGGACAATTTGATAACAGGGCGAAAATTGAATATAGAACCCTTTTTATCACATCCTAATTTTGAATTTATAGAAGATACTATTTTTGATTTAAATGTTTGTAAAAAGGCTTGTATCGATATAGATTTCGTATCACATCAAGCTGCTTTGGGTTCGGTGCCTAGGTCTATAGCATTTCCCGAAAAAACGAACGAATCGAACGTTACAGGATTTTTGAATATGCTGATAGCTGCAAAAGAAAACAATGTAAAGCGATTTGTATATGCTAGCTCCAGCTCTGTATACGGCGATGAACCTACACTTCCCAAGCGAGAAGAGAAAATAGGAAATCCGCTCTCCCCTTATGCAGTGAGCAAATATACGAATGAACTCTATGCACAAGTTTTTTTCAAAACGTATGGATTGGAAACCATTGGACTTCGATATTTCAATGTATTTGGCCCCAATCAAGATCCCGAAGGACAATATGCAGCTGTTATTCCTTTGTTTATCAACAATATTCTCCAAAATAAACCTATTTACATCAATGGAGACGGAAGCAATACAAGAGATTTTACTTTCGTAAACAATGCCGTTCAAGCAAATATTTTGGCTTTAGCTTCTAAAAATGAAGCGGCAAAAGGTGAAATATTTAATGTAGCTGTAGGTGAAAATTTTTCGCTTAATGACCTTTCACAATCTATACAGAGCATTTTGGGAATTGAAGCTGAAATCATACATCGTGAAGAACGAGCGGGCGATATCAAAAATTCGTTGGCTGATATTTCTAAAATCTCAAACATACTCAACTATAAGCCTTCACATACTTTTTTTGAAGGATTAATCGAAACGGTAACGTATTTTAAAAATTTGAGAAATTAGGTTTTTTTTACAAAATCTCTATCTCTGTTCTTCTGTTTTTAGCTTTTCCTTCAGGTGTATCATTGCTCATAATTGGCTGCGACGAACCAAATCCTTTTGAGTTCAATCTTGTAGCATCAATACCCGATTTTACCAAAAATTCGACGACTGATTTAGCACGATTTTCAGAAAGCAACTTATTACTAGATTCCGCACCCACATTATCGGTATGCCCAGATACTTGAATTCGCATCGCTGGATTTTGATTAAGCATCGCTACTACCAATTCTAGTTCTGTTTTGGATTCAGGTTTTAGTTCAAATTTACCTGTTTCAAAAAACACATTTCGAAGTTCAAACTTAGTTCCCGCTTCCAATGGATTTAATGCAATTTTTAATATATTAGGCGAATTATCTTTTTTCTGGTCAAACGTATAATTTTCCGAAAAAATAGAAAAGCTCTCTTTATTCACCATAAATCCATACGGTACGCCAAGCGGCAAAGTAATCAAAAACTCCCCGTTTTTTTCATCGCTACTTACACTTACTACTGATTCACTCGTTTTGGCATTAAAAATTTTGATGCTTGCTTTTAGAGGGGCATTTGTCTTTTTATTGAAAACTACACCTTTAATATACGTTACGTTTTCGGGTTTAAATTCATTTGGTAATGAGAATGAAAACAAATCATAATCTTTTCTATCCTCTATTTCGGCTTGTTTTGCCAAATAGGCTGTAGTTCCCAAGGCATTTACAAACAGCGACACTTCATTTCCAGTAGTGTTAATTGCTTTGCCTAGATTTACGGGTTTTTGCCACACACCCTCTATCATTTTTGACATAAAGATATCTTTTCCTCCCAATCCAGGATGCCCATCCGAGGAAAAATACAACGTTTTACCATCAGGGTGGATAAAGGGTTTGTCTTCATCGTTTGCTGTATTTATTTCTCCACCAATATTTATAGGGTCTGAAAAATCGCCTTTTTCTGAAATCTTTGAATAATAAATATCGGAACCACCAAAGCCCCCTTCGCGTTTACTCACAAAAAACAAGGTTTTTCCATCACTACTCACACATGGCTGACTTTCCCAACTTCTAGAGTTGATAGGCATTTTCATAGCTCTAGGTTTTCCCCAAACATTACCTGTTTTTGAAGCAAAATACAAATCACAAGAACCAAAAGATTTTGGACGTTCGCACGACGTAAAAAACAAAAATTTGCCATTGGATGAAATCGTATGAGCGC
This sequence comes from Chitinophagales bacterium, assembly GCA_040383345.1. Classification (GTDB taxonomy): domain Bacteria; phylum Bacteroidota; class Bacteroidia; order Chitinophagales; family JADJOU01; genus CHPMRC01. Next base: position 18,779 of record JBEIDU010000012.1, read on the forward strand.
CGTCATTAGCAAAAGAATTGATGGATAAGACCGTTCCATCATCCAAAATTTCCATTTCATCAATAGGCCTAGCAGGCGACCAAGTCCCATTATTATTTATACTTACCCAAATATCTTCATTTCCATTGGTGTTTCTGGTAAAATAAAGATATTTTTCATCTGCGGTAGTAGATGGAAAATAATCGTCGTATGAAGAATTTACACCATTTCCCAAATTTTTAAATGCAATAGGAGCCACATCAGGTTGCGTTTTTGCAAAAGCAATATTTTTAATCAATCGATTGCAGGCGTTATAATTTGCTTGACTTAGATTTGGGATTTCCAAAAATTGATTAGCATATTTTTCGGCATTATCGTAGTCCGCAGTTTGAAAATAACAATCCGCCATTAATTTTAATTGCAGCGGATTATGAGATGGATTAATATTATACAACGTCTCCAAAGTAGAAAGTGCATTCAAATAATCGCGACGTCCATTGAGGAATTGTGCTTTAAGAAAATAAGCTGTTTCAAAATTGGGATAATTAGTTATACATTCATCGAGTTTGTCGATATACCCTTTTGAATTTCGCATTACTAATTGATTATTAGCTTCTGCAATCAAAGATTCTGCTTTTTCATTATTTTGCGCTAAAAGTGAAAAGGAGATAATCCAAGATAAACATAAAAAGTATTTTTTCATACTCATTGTTATTATTTTACAAAATTTATTTTTAAACGTATGTATATACAAAAAATTATACTTTGGGGCCAAATGCCAAATCACCCGCATCGCCCAATCCTGGAACTATATAGCCTTTTGCGGTAATTTCATCATCGATATCACCTACCAAAATCGTATCTACAACGGCATTTTTGGATAAATAATCTAAGCCTACCACGCTGGCTATGACACCTAGTACATAAATTTTTTTGGGTTCGCCAAATTTTTTCAGCTGCTCCAAAGTAGCTACAAGACTAGCTCCCGTAGCGATCATTGGATCACAAAGAACCAAAATTTTACCATCAAGATTTGGCGAAGAGGCGTACTCTAGACGAATCACAAAATCACCACTTTTGCTATATTTGCGATACGCAGAAATAAAGGCATTTTCAGCATGATCAAAATATTGTAAAAGCCCATAATGCATAGGAATTCCTGCACGTAACACATTAGCAATTACAACTGTATCTTTTAACTCAAGAGAGGATTTGATGCCAAGAGGTGTCTGAACTTTAATCTCGTTATATTCCAATTCTTTGCTCAACTCGTAACCCAGAATTTGGCTGATACGCTCAAGATTGACTCTAAAACGCAAAGAATCCTTTTGTTTGTTTTCATCTCTAATTTCGTTTAAAAACTGATGCAAGAGACTATTTTTAGCACTCAAATTGACAATCATAATTTTATATTTGCTACAAACTTAAACATTTTTTTTTGAACGTATTCATTATAAATATTATCAAAAAATACAATTAAAAAAAAATAGTTATTAACTTATTTATCGATATTTTAGCGAGGATAATGATGAATTTTTATTATATTTGTAGCTTGCAAATAAATAGAGCAATATAAAATGAACAAAAATTTTAACGCGAAAGAAGCGGAAGCAAAATGGTTAACGTATTGGGAAGAAAATAAAACGTTTCACTCGGAGGTGAACGAAAAACCTTCATATACGATAGTCATTCCGCCTCCCAATGTTACGGGCGTACTTCATATGGGGCACGTACTGAACAATTCGTTGCAAGATTTTTTTATCCGAAAAGCCCGCAAAGAGGGCTTTAATGCGCTGTGGGTTCCCGGCACGGACCATGCCTCTATAGCTACTGAAGCCAAGGTGGTTCAGATGCTTCGTGAAAAAGGAATAAAGAAAAGTGAACTTTCTCGAGAAGATTTTCTCAAACATGCCTTTGAATGGAAAAACAAATATGGTGGCATTATCATCAATCAGCTAAAAGCGATAGGATGCAGCTGCGACTGGAGCCGCGAGGAGTTTACCATGAATGACGACTACTACAAAGCGGTGATTCGTGTTTTTGTAGATTTGTATAAAAAAGGTTATATTTATAAAGGAAAACGGATCATCAATTGGGATTGTGAAGCCAAAACGGCACTTTCCAACGAAGAGGTAATCTACAAAGATACGCCCGAAAAATCGAAGCTTTTTCATATAAAATATGCTATTGAAGGAAGTTCAGAGTTTTTGACGATAGCGACTACGCGCCCCGAAACCATTTTTGGCGACGTAGCGATAGCTATAAACCCAAAAGATGAACGATATGCACATTTGAAAGGTCAAAAAGCTATAGTTCCACTTATAAATAAAGCCATTCCAATCATTTTTGATGATTATGTAGATAAAGATTTTGGGACAGGATGCTTGAAAGTAACGCCTGCACATGATATCAATGACTACGAAATTGGCGTTCGACATGAATTGCCGTTTTTGGATATTCTCAACGATGATGGCACGTTGAATGCAGATTGTTCTTACCCTGAATTTGTAGGGCTAGACCGTTTCAAGGTGCGAAAAATGATAGAACCGTTGTTGGAAGAAAAAGGACATTTGGCAAAAGTAGAAGAGATAGAAAATAAAATAGGACGAAGTGAGCGAACGAATACCGTAGTAGAGCCTAAATTGTCGCTCCAATGGTTTATAGATATGAAGCGTTTGTCCAAAAAAGCGCATGAAGTGGTAATGGAAGATGAAGTAATTCTATTTCCAGCATTTCACAAAAATACCTACAATCATTGGATGAGCAATGTGAGAGACTGGTGTATTAGCCGTCAATTGTGGTGGGGACATCGAATTCCTGCATATTATTTGCCTAATGATGAGTATGTAGTTGCTGAAAATTTTGAAGAGGCTTATGAATTAGCTAAAAAAATAGACCCGCAAATCAAAAAAGAGGATTTGCGCCAAGATGAAGACGTATTGGATACCTGGGCAAGTAGCTGGTTGTGGCCCATGGAAGTTTTCAAAGGCTATGCAGACGACTGTTTTGATAAAGAAACGGGCAAAATAGATTTGAGCAAAAATAAAGAGCTGAACTATTATTATCCTACAAAGATGATTGTAACGGGTTCGGATATCTTATTCTTCTGGATAGCACGTATGATTATAGCGGGCTATGAATATACCGATACCAAACCATTTGAAAAAGTATATTTAACTGGAATGGTACGCGACAAACTCGGAAGAAAAATGAGCAAACAGCTTGGAAATAGTCCTGATTTGTTTGAATTGATAGAGCGTTTTGGGCTAGATAGTGTGCGATATGGTATGATGAGTATTGCGCCTGCAGGAAATGATATTCTATTTGACGAAAAAAGTTTGGAAATTGGTAGAAATTTTGGAAATAAACTTTGGAATGCCTTCAGATTGGTAAAAGGATGGGAAATATACGAAGGTAAAAATGACGAAAATCAAGCCGTTATGGATTGGTTTGCGGCAAAACTTCAATTGCAAGTAAATTCGTATCTTCAAAATATTGAGAATTTGAGAATTTCGGAAGCGTTTAAAGACTTATACACGTTTATCTGGGATGATTTTTGTAGTTGGTATTTGGAACTTATAAAACCCGACTACGAAAAACCGATAGACCGCTATACTTATGAACAAACAATTGTGTTTTTCGAAACGATTTTATCGATTTTGAATCCAATTATGCCTATCATTACCGAAGAATTATGGGAAAATGCTCGTGAGCGAAAAGCAGGTGATATTTGTGCGTTGGCGCCACATCCTGCTAAAAAAGAAGATGTAAAAGCCGAATTGGAATTGATAAAAAATAGTGAGGCATTTTTTGAATTAATCATAAAATCAAGAGAAGTACGTGCCAATCTAAAAATGAAGAACAGAGAGCCAATAGGATTGAGTATAGACGACTCATTATTGGGAAAATTGAATAGCTTTGTTCCAAAAATCAAGAAATTAATTTGGGCTGAAACGATAGATACCGATATTGATTCAAAAACTCAAAATGCGCTTTTGATAGAGAACAAAAAGGTATTTGTAAATAGCGAAAAAGCAATAGACAGTTCCGAATCGAAACAAAAAATAGCAGAGGAAATCAAATACATGCAAGGTTTTGTAGCCAGTGTAGAGGCAAAACTGAAGAATGAAAAATTTGTAAACAATGCGCCCGAAAAAGTACTGGAAATGGAGCAAAAAAAATTGCATGATGGTATTGAAAGACTTAAGAGTCTTGAGACAGAGCTTGCGAACTTGAAAAGTATATAATTTATTTTTAACATAAAATCTTTAACCCCTTATGAATCACAGAAACAATAGAAACAAAAAGCAAGATTATGAATCAGCTTACAGCTTTAGTTCAAATCTAATAAACACTATCCACAATGCTATAAAAACAGACAAAGTGGTAACGATTGAATACCATTCAAGAGAAAAAGGCTTAACCAAGAGAGAAATTGAGCCAATGGACATTGTAACTCGCGATGGCAAAACGAATTTGGTGGGCTGGTGTAGACTTCGCAATGACTGGAGAACGTTTCGTATGGACCGTATCAATTTTATAGCAATACAAATCAATAATGGATTTGATCCAAGAGAAGGCTATAACAGATCAGATTTTGCGGATGCAAACTCGGAGAGTTTTTCTATGCCACAAAAACAACAAACTACTACGGCCAATGGACGTCCAAATAAAGAGTTGAGTTTTGAAAACAGTTTTGGAAAAACTATGACAGATAATAAGTTGAACTTATCAAATAGCGAAAATATAGTTACATACAGCGAGGACGAAGAAGATTTAGCAATGTAATTGTTTGATATTAAATTTTAGACGTTAGATATTTGAAGATTGTGATTTGTAATTAGTGATTTGTTATTTGATTGCAATTTTCATTCAATAGGCTTGGGTGTTATAGACTGAGAAAGTATTATTAATAATAATTTATGAATAAACCCACATTGGTTTTTGGAGCCTCAGTGAATACAGATAGATATTCTAATAAGGCTATAAATATGCTTCGAAAATACAACCATACGACTTATGCGTATGGTCTTAAAACAGGAAAAATAGCCGATGTCGCAATTCAAAATGAATATTTCTATCCCGAAGCAATAGACACCATTAGTCTATACCTCAATCCTACCAATCAAGTAGATCATTTTGATTATGTTCTGGCACTCAAACCAAAACGTGTTATTTTCAATCCTGGTACTGAAAATCCATTATTGTATCAGCTTCTAAAAGAACAAGAAATTGTTTACGAAGAATCTTGTACACTAGTATTATTGCAGACAGGACAGTTTTAAAAAATTTACATAAAAATTGAATTGACAACATACATTGATGTAAAAACTAACAATCAACTGTTTTTGCTTCCAAAACTTTATCTAAGAACTCTCTTACTGCGCCATTCCCACCCGCTTTAGATAAGTGAAAATCCACATAAGGAATAATACTTTCATGGGAATTGGCTGGTGCTGCTGAAATACCGCACCATTGCATTACTTCCAGATCTATAATATCATCTCCCACAAATGCTATTTCTTCTGGCTTGATGCCCAGTTCTTCAGCCCACTTTTCGGCTACTTCTCTTTTATTACTTCTAAAAGCATGTACATATTTTATACCAAGCATTTTCGCCCGGGATTCAATCATATCTTTAGCTAATGAAGCGGCGCTAATTATTCCAATTTCGATTCCTGCTTCTAAGGTTCTTCTTATTCCTTCGCCGTCATGGGCATGAAAACGTTTTGATTGTGTACCATTATGATGAACATAAATTCCTCCATCTGTAAGTGTACCATCAACATCCAATAGCACCATTTTTATATTTTTTAATGATTTCATTTCTTTATTTTAATCAAATATTTCTTTTGTTTTTTTACCATTAGCATCATATCTAAACCACTTGCCTGTTTTCTTTCCATCTTTATATTCGCCTTCTTCTTTTACTAATCCATTATCATAGAAAAGCTTATACTTACCATCTAAAAAATTGGAACGATACATACCATTCTCTTTTACTTTTCCATGAAAATAAAAGGTTTCAAACGCACCACTTTTTCTTCCATTGCGATAACTGTATCTACTTATTGGATTACCCATTGAATCATAATCCATAATTTGCCCCTCTAATTCTCCATTTAAAAAATAAGACTGGTTTTGTATTTTTCCATTATCCCAATATGAAGAATACGGTCCTTCATACTTTCCATGTTTATAATATGCTTCGAGTCGTTTATTTCCATTATCATGAAAATCTATCCATTTTCCATGCTTTTTACCCTCTTTATAGAATCCTTCAGCTATTAAAACACCCTCTTTTGTGAACATGGTCATACTTCCATCATCCACTCCTAATTTATAGTTTTTGATTAAATATACCTTTCCATTATCATAATAGTATGTCCATTCTCCATCTTCTTTATTTGCAAAATATCTACCTGAAATCTGTTTTTGTCCATTTGGGAAATATAATTTATAAACTCCTTGTTTCATGTTATTGGTATAACTTATAAATTCCTGAACCTCATCATTTTCATAATAAGTCCAAGACTCTCCATGTCGTTTTCCTTTTACAAAATTCTCTTCTTTTTGTACTTTTTGAGAATTGGGAAAATAATACTTATACGAACCATCTTTTATACTATCAGGAACTTCCAAAACCAATTTTGATTTTGTTTCTAATTTTTCTTTTTGAATCGTTTTTTTCTTTTGTGCAAAAAACAATATTGGGATTGAAAACCATAAAGCCATCAATAGTATACATTTTCTATATATCATATAATCAATATTATTTAAATTAAAACTTTTAATTAAATAGTATAGTTAACTCATCCATAATCCACACAAACGATATAAAACTCTAGCACCTACATTTGCATCCCATGCTGAATTACCTACTTCGTTCAAGTCTATTCCTACAATCTCTTTCCCAGAAGCTTTTACTCTATCAAGCAAATAAAAGATGCTATCTATATCAAAGCCTCCAGGAACAGGAGTTCCCGTATTTGGACACAAAGCAGGATCCAAACCATCTATATCAAAACTTATATAAATTTTTTGTGGTAAAGAAGCAACTATTTCATCACATATCTGTACCCATGATTTACCTTCTATCAATTGTTTTTTTATAGCTCTATCGTAGAATACATTTACTTGTTTTTCAGTATTTATGGCAAATTCTGACTCTTCTTCACAAAAATCACGAATCCCTACTTGACAAAGTGAGTGAATACCCTCTAATTTTAAAGTATTATACATAATGGAAGCATGAGAATATTTAAAATACTCATAGGATTCTCTTAAATCCATATGGGCATCAATTTGTAATATACCAAAAGATACGCCTGAATCAGATAATGCTTTGAAATATCCGTAAGGTGTACTATGATCCCCACCTAACAATACAACTTTCTTTTTCTCTTGTATTAATTTTTTTGTATTGTCATATACATATTGAATCATTTGCTCACAAGCAATATTAACTTTATCTATATCTTGTTTTAATGTAGTATTTGTCTCTGGATTTTCACCAATTGCTTGAAGCCTAATAGCTTCTTTAGCCATTGCACGATGCTTCTTGCTCAACTGAAGGATTTCATCATTTGGAGGTACAAAATAAATTCCTTTCTCCCAAAAATTGGCATAATCAAAATCATAAAGATCTACTTGTAAGGATTCTTCTTGAATAAGTTGCGGAGCATGTGAAGTGCCTTCTGCATAGGATACCGTTACGTCCCATGGCACGGATACTACCACAAGATCTGTTTCAACTATATTTTTAGGAAGTCCATATAAATTTCCATTGTCTAATGCGATATCATTTGGATTAAAATCACTCATGTATTATTTTTAATTTTGGCAAAATTACTAAAAAATTATAAGTGCTTAATATAAATTAATGATGAATAATTGCTATAATTAAATGACAATATAGTATAGAAATGGATTACTAAAATGGATAGAATACGATTTTAAAGTATATCCGCACCATTACATAGGTATCAAATAAAAAGCAACACATGAAGTGTTGCTTTTTATATTTAAAAAAAAAGATTAATCTTCTTTCTTTTCTTCAGATGGCTCTTCAGTAGAATTTTCTTCTTCTACTATTGGACTCTCATCCACTACTTCTTCCACTACTTCTTCATCAACTTCTTCTATTATAGGAGCTTCTTCTACTATCGGACTTTCTTCCACTACCTCATGTACAGTTGTTTCTTCTATACTTGCTGTTTCCTCAACTAGTACTTCTTCAACAACATCTTCTACTACAGGAGCTTCTTCTACAGCATTAACTATTGGAGTATTACTAGTTTTTTTTCTACTTCTTCTTGTTTTACCTGCAGCACTAGATGATTCTGTTTTGTATATTTCATTGAAATCTACTAACTCTATCATTGCCATTTCTGCAGCATCAGAAGAACGAAATCCTAACTTGATAATTCTTGTATAACCACCTGGTCTTGAAGAAATTTTATCAGAAATAGTCCCAAATAATTCTTTGATTGATTCTTTATCTTGTAAATAAGAGAACAAAATTCTTCTATTATGAGTTGAATCTGTTTTACACTTCGTCAATAAAGGTTCAATGTGTTTTCTTAATTCTTTTGCTTTTGCAAGCGTTGTATTGATTCTTTTATATCTAATTAGTGCATTAGATAAGTTTTTTAACAAGGCGTCTCTATGTGCCTTTTTTCTTCCTAAGTGATTGATTTTGTTACCGTGTCTCATTATTTTATTGGTTTAAACTAAAATACACCGTATCAGGTATGTATTTAGAAATTAAAAAAATTAATTTTTTTATATTGATTATTTATTAAAAATCTTCGTGTAATCTATATTTTGCGATATCCATTCCAAAAGAAAGTCCTTTTTCTACTAAAAGCTCTTCAATTTCGATTAATGATTTTCTACCAAAATTTCTGAATTTCAATAAATCATTTGTATCAAACTGAACTAACTCTTCTAATGTTTCAATTTTTGCAGTTTTCAAACAATTGAAAGCTCTTACTGATAAATCCAAATCTTCAAGTGGTGTTTTCAATAATTTTCTCATGTATGAAATATGCTCATCTACAACTTCTACTGCTTTAACTTCTGGAGCATCTAATGTGATATTCTCATCTGTTAACAATAATAAATGTTGTACCAAAACTTTAGCAGCTTCTTTAATAGCATTTTCTGGATGAATAGTTCCATCTGTTTTGATATTCAACGTTAATTTCTCATAATCTGTTCTTTGCTCTACACGGAAATTCTCAATAGTATATTGAACATTCTTAATAGGAGTGTAGATTGAATCGATTGGAATATAACCAATTGGCATATCAGGAATAATATTCTCTTCTGCTGGAACATAACCTCTTCCTTTTTGAATAGTAATTTCCATACTCAAAGGCGCTGCTCCATCCAAATTACAAATAACAAAGTCAGGATTCATTACTTCAAAAACACTACTGTTTTTTTGAATATCAGCTCCTGTAAAAGTTGCTTGCTTGTCAATTTTGATGCTAATTCTTTCTGATGAACTTTCATTAGCAGAAATATTTTTCAATCTAATTTGTTTCAAATTAAGATTTATTTCTGTAACATCTTCCAATACACCTGGTATTGTACTAAATTCATGTTGAATACCATCGATTTTAAATCCTACTATCGCATAACCGCTCAATGAGGATAATAAAACTCTTCTAATTGAATTACCAATTGTAACGCCATATCCTGGCTCCAAAGGTTTGAACTCGAATGAACCTTCAAATTCATTCGCTTTGTTCATTACAATTTTATTGGGTTTTTGAAAAGGTAATATAGACATTTTATTTACAATTAAAATATAGTTCAAAAATTATTTAGAGTAAAGCTCAACGATTAATTGTTCGTTAATTTTTTCAGGGATATCATCTCTGGTAGGAAATTGCATAAATTTACCTTCCATTTTTGTATCATTTACTTCCAACCAACCAAATGTTCTTTCTCTATTGGCCAAAGCAGAAGAAATTAATCCTAATGATTTTGATTTTTCTCTTACAGCTACAACATCACCTGGTCTTAATGAATAAGATGGTATATTAACAATTTTATCATTAACAGTTATATGTTTGTGCAATACTACTTGTCTTGCTTGACGACGAGAATTGGCAAATCCCATTCTGAAAACAGTATTATCTAATCTAGCTTCCAATAATTGTAATAGGATTTCACCTGTTACACCTTGTTTACTTGTGGCTTTTTTAAATGTTTTTTCAAACTGTCTTTCCAAAACGCCATAAGTATACTTTGCTTTTTGTTTTTCAGTTAACTGAATAGCATATTCACTTTGTTGTTTTCTTCTTTTTGAAGGTCCATGTTGACCTGGAGCATATTTTCTTCTTTGAAAATACTTATCGTAGCCAAAGATTTCTTCTCCAAATTTTCTAGCTATTTTTGTTTGTGGGCCTCTATATCTTGCCATATTATTATATTATATTAAAATACTTTCTAAATAAAATTCTTACAAAAAATATAAATATTATACTCTTCTTCTCTTTGGAGGTCTACAACCATTGTGAGGAATAGGAGTAATATCCTTAATTACTGAAACTTCAATACCATTTGTAACTACCGTTCTAATAGCACTTTCTCTTCCAGCTCCAGGACCTTTTACATACACTTCTACTTTTCTCAATCCTGCTTCATATGCAACTTTAGCTGCATCTTCGCAAGCTAATTGTGCTGCAAATGGAGTATTCTTTTTAGAACCTCTAAATCCTGCTTTACCAGCACTACCCCAAGATATTACTTGACCAGAATTATTTGTAAATGAAATAATGATGTTGTTAAAAGTGGCATTAATATGCACTTGACCTTCTTTCTCAACTTTTACAATTCTTTTTTTAGCAGCTTGTTTAGTCGTCTTTGCCATATTTATATTTTATCTCTATTTATTATTTAGTTACTTTCTTTTTATTCGCAACAGTTTTCTTCTTACCTTTTCGTGTTCTCGCATTGTTTTTAGTAGATTGACCTCTCAAAGGTAATCCTTTTCTATGTCTAATACCTCTATAACAAGCAATATCTTGCAGTCTTTTTATACTTAATTGTATTTCAGAACGCAACTCTCCTTCTACTGTATATTCATCAGCTACCACTTTATTCAAAAGAGCAATAGACTCCTCAGGCCACTCATGTACCTTTAGATTTTGATCTATATTACATCTTTCCAAAACTTTAACTGCTGTGCTTCTTCCTATGCCATATACATAAGTCAATGCAATACAACCTCTTTTGTTTTTTGGTAAATCTATACCTGCTATTCTTGCCATATTTTTTTATTTTAACCTTGACGTTGTTTGAATTTAGGATTCTTTTTGTTAATGATATACAATCTTCCCTTTCTTCGTACGATTTTACAATCGACACTTCTTTTTTTAATAGATGCTCTAACTTTCATTTTTCTTATTATTTATATCTAAATGTTATTCTTCCTTTATTTAAATCATAAGGACTCATCTCTACAGATACCTTGTCTCCTGGTAAAATTTTGATATAATTCATTCTCATTTTACCAGAAATATGTGCAATTATCTCATGATTATTTTCTAGACGTACTCTGAACATAGCATTGGATAATGCCTCTGTTATTGTTCCATCTAATTTTATCAAATCTTGTTTACCCATATTTTTTTTGGACGGCAAAATTACAACTTTTTTTTTAATTGCAACTTTTTTTATTATATTCTATCACTTATATATTTAACAATTCATTATTATTCAAAACTGCTTCTTCTACAAATCTGTGAGTAGTTAATGCTTCTGATTTATCTAATCCTACACAAATTGTATGTTCAAAATGAGCTGACAATTTCTTATCTTTTGTAATAATTGTCCAATCATCTTCATCCATCACTACATCCTTTTTACCCATATTGATCATTGGCTCTATAGCTATCACCAAATTTTTCTTCAAAACAACCCCTTTTCCTTTCTTCCCAAAATTTGGTACATCAGGTGGTTCATGCAAATTTTTTCCAACTCCATGCCCAACTAATTCTCTTACAACACTGTAGCCTTTTTTCTCACAATAATCTTGTATTTCAAATCCCAAATCACCTGTTCTTACACCAGCCTTAACCATATCTACACCCTTTTTTAAGCTTTCTTTTGTAGCTATCATTAACGAGGCAGCTTCTTTAGGAGCATTGATAAAAGCAAAAGTGTATGCACTATCCCCATGAAATCCATTAAGTAATACCCCACAATCTACAGATACAATATCTGTATCCTTAAACGGAACATCATTTGGTATTCCATGAACCACTGCATGATTTGGCGAAATACATAAGGTAGCAGGAAAACCTCTATATCCTTTGAAAGAGGGCACTGCTTTATGATCTAGTATGAACGCTTCGGCAATCTTATCAATTTCCTTTCCAGTTACTCCAACTTTCAAATGTTTTGCTACTTCAGCCAACGTTTTTGAAACCAAGAGACAACTCTCTCTTATTATTTCTATTTCTTCATCAGTCTTTAAAATCACTCTTCAATGTTTTAAGCAACTGTTTGTCTTCCTGACATCTTATTATAATCTGTCAATCCATCATATTTTTTATTCAACAAGTACCCTTCTACTTGAAGAACCGTGTCTAATATTACACCCACTGCTATTAATAAAGATGTTCCTCCATAAAAAGATGCCCACTGAGGATCCACTTTCAAAAATGTAGTAATAATATAAGGCAATATTGCTATCAATCCTAAGAACAATGATCCTGGAAAAGTTATATACGAAATTATCTTATCAATATAATCCGCTGTTTCAGCACCTGGCTTGATGCCTGGAATAAAACCATTATTTCTTTTCAAGTCATCAGCCATTTGAGTTGGGCTCATTACAATTGCTGTGTACAAAAATGTCATAACTACAACCATTACAAAAACAATCAAATTATAAATCCATCCATTCACGTTTGTGATATTAATCCAAAAACTTGTGTTTTGATTTAATTTCAATCCTTGTGCTACAAAAGAAGGAATAAACATTATTGCTTGTGCAAATATAATTGGCATTACACCCGCTGTATTTAATTTTAATGGTAAATACTGACGTACACTACCTTCCATATCCGTAGTTTCAACTGGTGCACTTCTTCTACCCGGAATAACACTTCCACCACCACTTACAATCTTTCTAGCATAGTTTACCGCAATTCTTCTTACTGCTTGTAAGATCAAAATTACAGCCATAATCACTACTACAAAAAGTATCATTTCAATTAGTAATAAAACTAAACCACCACTATCAGCAGAAACTTTAGAACGAACTTCGTTATATAGAGCAATTGGTAAACGTGCCATAATACCTGCCATGATGATTATAGAAACACCATTTCCTAAACCATTATCCGTAATTCTTTCTCCTATCCAAACTACAAATAATGTTCCCGCTGTTAAAACAAACATAGTAAGTATAGAAAAGAATACGGGACTAATTCCATTTGAAGGCTCTATACCTAAAGACTTCAAATAAGTCATGTAAGCGATGCCTTGGAACATTGTAAAAGCTACTGTCAAATAACGTGTTATTTGATTTAAAGAACGTCTACCACTTTCTCCTTCCATTTGCATTTTCTTGAAATATGGAAATACAAATCCAAGTAATTGAACGGCTATAGAAGCAGAAATATAAGGCATTACACCCAATGCAAAAATAGATGCATTTGAAAATGCACCACCCGCAAACATATTAAATATACCTAAAAGTCCTCCATCTGTTGATTGCTTTAATTGAGCAAGTGAGTCAGAACTAATTCCAGGTAAAACAATATGTGTACCTACTCTATATATCAATAACATAGAAAGCGTAAATAGAATTTTCTTTTTCAATTCTTTTACACTCCATATGTTCTTTAACGTTTCTAATTTTATCATTTTAATAATCTAAAATATATGATTATATAATTGTAACGCTTCCACCTTTAGATTCGATAGCTTCTTTAGCTTTTGCACTCATAGCATGTACTGTAAAATTCAACTTAGTAGCTAATTCTCCATTAGCCAATACTTTGATTCTATCAAATTGTCCTACTAATTTTAATGCTCTTAACGCTTCAAAAGAAAATTCAGTCAAACCATATTTTGCAACTAAATCATTAATTCTTGCAAAGTTGTATGGTACATACTCTATTGTATTGAAGTTTTTAAATCCTTTTTTAGGCAATCTTCTTTGTAAAGGCATTTGACCTCCTTCAAATCCTCTTTTTTGAGAATATCCAGAACGAGACTGAGCTCCTTTATGACCTTTTGTTGAAGTTCCACCTTTTCCTGAACCTTGTCCTCTACCTACTCTTTTTGAACTTTTAACAGCACCTTTAGCTGGTCTTAACTGATGTAATTTCATATTGTTAAAATCTATTTACAAATTATCTTTATATTTCTTCTACTTTTAATAAGTGTTTCACTTTATTAATCATTCCTTCTAATTGAGGATTTAATTCAAATTCTACACTTCTATTTAATTTTTTCAATCCCAATGCGATTAAAGTATCTTTTTGATCTTTGCTTCTATCAATAGAACTTTTAACTTGGGTAATTCTTACTTTAGACATATCTTTATATTTATACTAATTATCCATTAAATATTTTCTCCATTTTTACACCTCTTTGCCCAGAGATAGTAAAAGGTGTTCTCAATTTTGACAAAGCATCAAATGTAGCTTTAATTACATTATTGGCATTAGAAGTACCCAATGATTTTGCCAATACGTTATGAATACCTGCACTTTCAAGAACTGTTCTCATAGCACCACCTGCAATAACTCCCGTACCATTTGTTGCTGGTTTTATCAAAACTTTACCTGCACCAAACTTTCCATGTTGTTCATGAGGAATAGTACCGTTCATAACAGGTACTGTGATTAGATTTTTCTTAGCATCATCGATTCCTTTTTGGATAGCATCTGTTACTTCTTTTGCTTTACCCAAACCATGACCTACTACACCATTTCCATTTCCTACTACAACTGTAGCTGAAAAACTAAAGTGACGTCCTCCTTTCGTAACCTTAGTTACTCTTCTTAAAGCCACTACTTTTTCTTTCAACTCAATTTCACTTGCTTTAATTTTTTGAATATTCTTATTTGACATATTACAATCTTTTTATAAAATTAAAATTTAAGACCTGCTTCTCTAGCAGCTTCAGCCAAAGCTTTGATTCTTCCATGGTAAAGAAATCCTCCTCTATCAAATACTACAGTTTCAATGCCTTTAGAAGATGCTTTTTCAGCTATCTTTTTTCCAACCAATGCAGAAATCTCTGTTTTGTTTGTTTTAGCATCCAACTCTTTAGAAGAAGCTGATACCAATGTGTTACCATTAATATCGTCTATCAACTGAACATATATTTGCTTATTACTTCTAAATACGCACATTCTTGGCATCTCTACAGTTCCTGAAATTTTTGAACGTATTTTAGAGTGAATTTTTACTCTTCTCTGTTTTTTACTTATCATTTTTAAAAATATTTACCTTTTCCTAAATAATTTTATTATTTCTTAGATGCTGATTTACCAGCTTTTCTTCTAATAACTTCTCCTACAAATCTAATACCTTTTCCTTTATAAGGCTCAGGTGGTCTTACTTTTCTAATTCTAGAAGCCACTTGACCTAATAATTGCAAATCATATGATTCCAATGTAATCAAAGGTGGCTGACCTTTTGGCATTTCAGCAGTTACTTTAATTTCACTTGGTAATTGAAAAACAACTGGGTGAGAAAAACCAAGAGCCAATTCTAACATTTGTCCTGTAGCTGTAGCTCTATAACCTACCCCTACCAATTCCATTTGTTTTTTGAATCCTTGTGATACACCCATTACCATATTGTTCAACAAAGAACGGTAAAGACCATGCATCGCTTTGTGTCTTTTTTGTTCTGTAGGTCTTTCTACAGTCAAAGTATTTTCCTCTACATTTATGATAATGTCTCTATCTACTTTTTGAGATATTTCACCCATCTTACCTTTAATGGTAACAATATTAGAGCTTTTTTCTATCTTTACTTCAACGCCACTAGGTAATTCTATAGGCATTTTTCCAATTCTAGACATAATTATATATTTTAATATTATTTATTTAAAATTAACTAATTGCGCAGATCAATTCTCCACCAACATTCAATTTTCTTGCTTCTTTATCTGTAATTACACCTTTTGGAGTACTTAATATGGTAATCCCCAAACCTGACAACGTTCTTGGAATTTCACTAGCTGGAGCATATCTTCTCAAACCAGGTCTACTCAATCTTCTCAATTCTTTGATCATTGGCATTTTAGAAACTGGATCATACTTTAATGCAATCTTAACTACACCTTGTCCTCCAAATGCTTCTTTTTCAAATTTATATTTTGAAATAAACCCGAAATCATAAAGAATCTCAGTTATTTTTAATTTCAAATTTGAAGCAGGTATTTCTACTATTCTATGTCCTGCCAGTTGAGCATTTCTGATTCTAGTTAAATAATCTGAAATAGGATCTGTATACATATTTTTTAATTTACTTTATTATTCACAAATGTTTTTACCAACTTGATTTTGTTACACCTGGTAATTTACCATATGAAGCCAATTCTCTGAAAACGTTTCTCGAAATTGAGAAATAACGGATATATCCCTTTGGTCTTCCAGTAATTTTACATCTATTGTGTAATCTTACTTTTGATGAATTTTTAGGTAATTTATCCAATTCCAACCATTCACCTGCTTCTTTTAATTGCTTTCTCTTTTCAGCGAATTTTGCAACTAATTTTTCTCTTTTGATTTCTCTAGCTATTAGCGATTTACTTGCCATATTATTATTTTAAAAATCGTTTATATTATTGTTTAAAAGGTAATCCCATCATTTTCAACAACTCCATTGCCTCTGCATCTGTATTTGCAGTGGTAACAAAGGTAATATCCATGCCATTAATTTTATTGATTTTATCAATATCAATCTCTGGGAAAATGATATGCTCCGTGATACCCATAGTATAATTTCCTCTTCCGTCAAATCCTTTATTATTGATTCCTCTAAAGTCTCTTACCCTTGGCAAAGCTACAGAAACCAATCTATCCAAAAATTCATACATTGCATTGTTTCTCAATGTAACCTTTGCACCAATTGGCATTCCTTTTCTCAATTTAAAGTTTGAAATATCTTTTTTAGAGAATGTAGAAACTGCTCTTTGTCCAGCAATAATACTCATTTCATCTACCGCATTTGTAACCAATTTTTTATCAGATACAGCACCTTTCACACCTTGATTGATTACAATCTTAGTCAAGCTAGGTACTTGCATAATGGATTTATATTGATATTTATCTTGAAGTAATTTTGCAACTTCGCTTTTATACTTTTCTTTTAATCTTGGAGTATACATATTATTCAAAATTATATATTTTTATCTGATTTTTTAAAATAGCGAACGATTTTCTCATCCTCTACTCTTCTTCCAATTTTAGTGGTAGTATCACCATCCAAAATCATTACATTAGAGATATGAATAGGAGCTTCTTTCTCAATAATTCCACCTTCTTGATTAGCAGCACTTGGTTTCGTATGTCTTTTTACCATATTGATACCTTCAATCAAAACTCTCATTTTAGCTTTGTCTACTCTAATCACTACTCCGTCCTTTCCTTTATCATCTCCAGAGATAACTCTTACTTTATCTCCTTTTTTAATTTTTAATTTAATTGCGCTCATCTCTATTTTAATATTATTTTTTTACTTAAATAACTTCAGGTGCCAAAGAAACAATCTTCATATAATCTGCGTCTCTTAGCTCTCTTGCTACAGGGCCAAAAATACGAGATCCTCTTGGCTCATCAGATGCATTTAACAATACACATGCATTGTCATCAAATCTAATATAACTTCCGTCTTTTCTCTTGATGTGCTTTTTTGTTCTTACTACTACTGCTCTTGATACAGTACCTTTTTTCAATCCTGAACTAGGTAAAGCTTTCTTTACAGTTACAATAATTTGATCGCCAATAGAAGCATATCTTCTTTTTGTACCTCCCAAAACACGAATAACTAAAACTTCTTTAGCTCCACTGTTATCCGCAACATTTAATCTTGATTCTTGTTGTACCATTTTTATTAATATTACTTAGCTTTTTCAATAATTTGTACCAATCTCCATCTCTTAGTTTTGCTAAGAGGTCTAGTTTCTGCTACTTTTACAGTATCACCTACTTTGCACTCATTATTTTCATCATGAG
>JBEIDU010000013.1:0-36914 GCA_040383345.1 Chitinophagales bacterium
AGCCAATTAAAATTGTTAGGTAATAGCGTACTCAAAAAGGAATGAAATAGAGAAAAGAAATGATTTGGTGACCAAAGCTGTGTTGCCTGGAGCAATATCAGACTTTAAAAAACACATTCTGGAGCACAAAACGGATGATCTTGAACAAAAAGTCTTGGTGCATCAAGCTGTGTAAGAGCGAGTCGTAACTTTCAGCGTAATTTTACGCCGAGTCGAGAACTCTCTCACTTCATTTTTGCCCCAACATGTTTTGAGCCGACTACAACCTCATTCAATAAAAATATGGTAATGGGAGCTCGTATAGTTGGCCACCTACCGGAGCCGTCGGCAGCTGGAACGATATTGTTTTTGAAATTTGAAAACTATTTTTGAAAAATTCAGTTTTGAGCATAGCAAGAAAATTGCTTTAACTTTGGCAAACTTGGCTCTCTAACTATGCCCCAAAACTCGGCCCAAATTTAACCCTGAAAGGGCCCTAAGCTGGCCCAAAAGTTGCCAGAAGAAAGAGCTTGGAGCTCATTTTGATTATATACATCGAGCTCAAACTGGGGACAAGTATGTGATCCTTACTGTTGAACCTTTCTAGCCTTGACAGTAAGCCAACCTTCTTCAGGCCTGTTAGAATTCAACAAGCTTTGGGCCATCTCGAGGATCTCAAAAAAGCTTGATTCCTTTGAAAAAATCCTCGTTCCTATACTGCTTAGTAGGCCTTTGGCTAGTTCCATGTAGTGCACTAATGTAGTGTAAGCATACCCGTTAGAGCTGAAGTCTGAAATATGGCCTAGAACGTTTGAGATGGACTCCAGCTTTGAGTGACAAACACCAAGCCGGCGATAAGCTAACGACGAACTCTGTTAGTTTTTCGGGGTGAGATAAAAAACGAAGATGGGGCCACCCAAGACTGCAAGAATGTTCACAAAATAGTTCTTCTTCCTCTAGTTGAAGATCGGTCGCTGCATCTTTCGAGCCGGTGAAAATATAGACCTGTAAAATCTTTTTGTTCACAGGAGCAGAGTTTTAGTGCTTGTAAGACATCTGCCGGAGTATCTCGTAAAAATAAAGAGTTTGGGGGATTTCGAAAACAAAGAATTCGAAGACGACTCTTATTGAAAACGCTTTTGTTGGTTGCTCGATGGAGGGTTAAAATGAGCCTCGCAGGCTTGGGCTGGTGCTCTCGAACTGGTGGATTGAAATCAAGATCATCACCAAACCAGTAGGTAGGATAGGATTTTTTCCTGAGTATACCTCAAGTCTCAAGTTAGTTCTATTTGTTTTTCAGTTCTGTTGCCTAGGCCGAACCGATGCAAAGCTCTGCAAACTTTTTAAAAATATTGTCACGAGGCCTATATTTCAGCAGTGAAAATTCCATACAAATTACACTCTCACAATGGTCTCAACCTGTTCAGAATAGGCACAGTTACAGCAATACAGAGCAATGGTGAAAAACTTTGTCGGCAACAGGGCTCAAACTCGTGACCTTGTGCTCAACGATGGCAAATGATGATCCTGACTGCATTTTTCCAACTTTCTCAGTGCCCTGGTAAAGTGGCTGCTTGGTACGATCATCCTAAGTCCAGACCTGTTAAGTCCGGTTACCATTTTATGGTCAGGTGTGACCCTGACCAAG
The DNA here is from genome assembly GCA_040383345.1 of Chitinophagales bacterium. GTDB lineage: Bacteria > Bacteroidota > Bacteroidia > Chitinophagales > JADJOU01 > CHPMRC01. The sequence continues at coordinate 1,628 of JBEIDU010000013.1, forward strand.
ACTTTGGCTTATTTCAACCCAAACAGCATCAACCACACTGCTAGGCTTACAGCATGACTCTAAGCGTGCCCAGTTGCTCTGGCAAGCTGTATCGGGGTAAATCCTGAGGAATACCAAAATTGCAACTTCCGAGTTAACTTATAATTTGATCCCCTTTTTCCTTGCTTGTAAATAACATACCACAAGTCTCTAGTTAGTTCGACTTGTCTTTAAGTAATGCGGCCTAGACTGACTAGATGCAACTGTTTCGACTCATATGTCAAGCTATATTAGGGTTCGACTCTAGATGGCGAGAAGTCCAAAAGAGCTTTCAGAGCTGTAACTTTTTTGTAGTAACAGAAATAAATGCCATTTATTTTTATGCCATATTGAGTGGATTGATTCAATTGAGTGTACCATTAGGTATCCAATCAATTATAGGTTTTGTGATGGGTGCTCAAATGGTTACATCAATATATGTTTTGATACTTTTAGTGGTAATAGGCGTTTTTTTGGTGGGAATGTGCCAAATTAATCAAATGAAAATTATCGAAAAAATTCAACAACGAATTTATACACGGTATGCATTTCAATTTTCAGAAGTTATTCCAAAGTTTGATATTTTGAAATCAGATAGTGTGTATTTGCCCGAACATGTCAATAAGTTTTTTGATGTTCTAAATGTACAAAAAGGTGTTTCAAAAATATTGTTAGATATACCTTTGGCAAGTATTCAAATTATTTTGGGAATAATATTATTGGCTTTGTACCATCCCATATTTATATTTTTTGGGTTCATGTTTTTAGGTATTTTAATATTTATTTTAAAATACACAAGCAGCAGAGGGATTCATACAAGTATGATTGAGAGTAAATATAAATATGATACGGTTTCTTGGCTTCAAGATATGGCCCGTATTATTAAATCATTTAAATTTAGTCAAGGGTCAAATCTTAATTTACGAAAAACGGATTATAATGTATTAGGCTATTTAAAAGCAAGGACGGAACATTTTGGTGTTTTATTAATTCAATATAGAACCTTGGTCGCTTTTAAAGTAATTATTTCCTTAGCCATGTTGGGAATAGGTACTTATTTATTAGTAAATCAATTGCTCAATATTGGGGAGTTTATTGCCGCTGAAATAGTCATCCTAATGCTTATAGGCGCTACTGAAAAATTAATTGGAAATTTGGAAAATATATATGATGTAATTACGGGTTTAGAAAAATTACATTCCGTATTGGAAACACCAATTGAAAAAGAAGGATCTATTCAATTACCCGAAGATACAGATGGCATTAAAATTGATTTTGTGAACTTTGGTATGAAATATCATGAACAAGATACACTTTTTGAGGATGCTAATTTTTCTATTCCAAAAAATAAATTGATTGGAATAATAGGACAAGAAGGTACGGGGAAGACAAGTCTATTGAAAATTCTTAGCGCTGGATATTCTCAATACAATGGTACAATTTTAATAAATCAAATACCACTTATAAATTATAATTTAGAAAGTTATAGAAAAAAAGTAGGAATATATATATATCCAATGGAAATATTCAAAGGAACATTACTTGAGAATATTTCGTTGCATAGAAGTGGTATAGAAGAGCAAGATATTTTAAAATTGATAAAAGAAATTGGTTTTGATGAATTTATGATTCAATTCCCAGATAGCTTTGATACAAAAATTGATGCAAGTGGTAAAAAACTAGCAACCAATATTACCAAAAAAATATTATTGTTGAGAGCATTGGTAAATCAACCAAACTTATTACTTCTAGATGAGCCTTTTGCGGGATTATCTGAATATGTAAAAGAAAAATTAAATAATTATTTCAACAAAATTAAATCTCATACAACAATCATTATTGCCTCAAACGATAAGATGGTATTAAAAAATTGTGATGAGTTAATCAATATTTCTAATCATAAAATTGAAATAAAATAGTATGAAGTCTAGAGAAAAATATACTGCTTTCAATGCATGGGATAATATTTATAGAGCTCATAAGAAAAGTAATATTAAAAATTGGTTTATTGGAATTTTTATTTCGTTATTTATAATTTTACTTTTGCCCTGGACACAAAATATTCAATCTAAAGGTAAAATTACAACTCTTTGGCAAGAGCAACGACCGCAAGAAATCAATTCACCTATTGCAGGAAAGATTACAAAATGGTGGGTAAAAGAAGGCGATTTTGTCAAAAAAGGCGATACAATTCTTCAGATATCTGAAATCAAGGCTGAATACCTCGATCCTAATTTGATTGGAAGAACTCAAGAGCAAATTATGGCTAAGAAAAATTCTATTCAATTTTATGAATCTAAAGTTTCTGCTACCGAACAGCAGATAGGTGCTTTATCCAATGCCAAAAAATTTAAAATTGAGCAATTGAGAAACAAATGGCGTCAAATTGAAAATAAATTAGAAGGAGAAAGAGCCGAGTTATTAGCAGTACAAAATGAACTTTCTTTGGCAAAAGACCAGTATGAGCGTCAAGAGAAAATGTTTAAAGAAGGCTTGGTGTCCAAAACACAATTGCAACAAAGAAGTGTATCATATCAAAATAGTTTGGCAAAGAAAATTTCTATTGAAAATAAGTTGAATCAAACACAACAAGATTTTACAAATGCAAAAATAGAATTAAATAGTATTGAACAAGAATATGCCGAGAAAATGAATAAAGCAGAAAGTGACAAGTTTCAAAGTCTCAGTATTATAGAAACCAGCAAAGGCGATGTGTCTAAATTGGAGAATCAAGTTTCGAGTTATATTATCCGAAATGGCATGTATATTCTTCTTGCTCCACAAGATGGACAAATCGTACAAGCAAAAAAGGCTGGTATTGGAGAAATAATAAAGGAAGCAGAAAATATTGCTACGATTGTGCCTAATGTAGCTAATTATGCAGTAGAAATGTATGTAAGACCCGTAGATTTACCTTTGATAAATATTGGACAAAAAGTTCGTTTTCAATTTGATGGATTTCCGGCTATAGTTTTTAGTGGCTGGCCCAATACAAGTTATGGTACGTTTGGCGGAGAAATCAGAGCTGTAGAAAGCAATATTAGTGATAATGGTTATTTTCGTATTTTAGTTACAGAAGATGTAAAAGATAAAAAATGGCCCAAAGAACTCAGAATCGGAAGTGGTGCGCAGGGAATCGCATTATTAAATGATGTACCTATTTGGTACGAGTTATGGCGAAATATCAATGGTTTTCCTCCAGATTTTTATAAAATTGTGAAAAATGAGAAGAAAAAATAAGCTTTTGATTTTTGGGTTTGCTTTTGTCTTATCCAATTTCACTTTTGGATTTCATTCAGATAGTACAAATTTTCATACCTTAAGTGCTGAGGAGTTTTTGAAAATAGTTAAAACTTATCATCCAGTGGCAAGTCTTACACAGCTAGATATAGATATTAGAAAAGCCCAAATTATGTCGGCACGCGGTGCTTTTGATCCCATTTTGAGCTATCAAATGGGAGAGAAAGTATTTGATAATAAAGAATATTACAATTATTCTAGCCCTATGGTAATGATTCCAACTTGGTTTGGTGTTGAATTCCAAGCGGGTATTGATAATTTGAGTGGCAATAATACAGATCCTACAGAAACTTTTGGACAAAGTCATTTTGTAGGCATAAGTGTACCTTTAGGAAAAAATCTTTTGATGGACAAACGACGTGCCGCGCTAAAACAAGCTAAGATCTTGACCGAAATGGCCGTAGTAGAACAGCAAAACGAAATTAACAATTTGCTCATGGAAGCCATGGAGTCTTACTGGAATTGGGTAAAACAATACGAATTATATCAGATCATTAAACAAAATGTAGTTGTAAATAATGCGCGTTTTGAATTGATTAAAAAAGGATTCCAAAATGGTGAAAGACCCGCTATCGATACCATTGAAGCACTCACACAGCTCCAAACTTTTATGAATTTGGAAATACAACAAAAAATGATGTTTCAGAATGCTACGCTTATGCTTTCTGTGTATCTATGGTCGCAAAACCAAACGCCATATACTTTGCCTGCACATGTAGTGCCTCAAAAAGGCTGGGAAGCTGAGTCCAGAATTAAAAAAGCGAATGTGGCATTATCGCCGCTATTAGATGCTGGGTTGGTTTCTCATCCTGAATTGATTATATACGAAAAAAAATACGATTTTTTGAAGGTCGAGCGAAAACTAAAATTCCAAGAATTACTACCAAAAGTTGATCTAAACTACGACCTAATAGGCAAAAACGATCGATTTGCTAATACCCTCAATAATGCCAACTGGATGGAAAACAATTACCGATTTGGACTTAAACTAGACGTTCCGCTTCGATTTTCATTGGGTAGAGGAGAGTATCAGCAAGCTAATTTGAAACTCAATGCGGTAACTATAAATAAAAACCAAAAAGCTTGGCAAATAGAAACTAAAATTAAAAGCTATTTCAATGAATATATTGCATTGCAGAAAATGATTGGCATCCAATTCCAAAACACCACAAACTATCAAATGCTGGTAAATGCAGAAGAAAAACGACTCGAAAATGGCGAAAGTTCTATCTTTCTAATTAATCAACGTGAAAGCAAATGGCTCGAAAGTCAAGAAAAATTGATAGACCTCAAATGCAAATTTTATAAAAATATCTACGCCCTTCAATGGAGCGCAGGGATTCTGAGATAGTCTTAATTATAAAATAATTATACATAAAAAAAGCGCTTTGAAGAATCTCCAAAGCGCTTTTTTTATATTCAAGGAATATAAAATTATCCTTTATTTTCTGTGTTCTCAGGTTTTGGCATCAATGCTTTTTTGCTCAATTTCATTTTTCCAGTTTTTCCGTCTATTTCTAGAAGTTTTACTTGTACTTTTTCGCCTTGTGTGAAAATGCCTTCCATTGTAGGAATTCGTTTCCAGTCAATTTCGGAAATGTGCAACAATCCTTCTTTACCCGGTAAAATTTCTACAAAAGCACCAAAATCCATAATGTTTTTGATAGTTCCTTCGTAGATTTCGCCTACTTGTGGTTTTGACGCGATGCCTTTTACTATCTGCAATGCACGGTCAATATCATTTTTGTTGTTTGCAAAGATTTGAACCACACCACAGTCGCCTACTTCTTCAATAGTAATAGTAGTATTTGTATCTTTTTGCAATCCTTGAATGATTTTTCCACCTGGGCCTATTACTGCACCAATAAATTCTTTGTCTATTTTGATTTCTACTATACGAGGTGTATGAGGTTTCAAATCGGCATTTGAAACAGAAATTGTCTTGTTCATTTCGTTCAAGATATGCTCTCTACCTGCTCTAGCTTGTGTCAAGGCTTCTATCAATAATTCTTCGCTCAATCCATCAATTTTGATGTCCATTTGACAAGCTGTAATTCCTTTGGCAGTTCCCGCTACTTTGAAGTCCATATCGCCTAAGTGGTCTTCGTCGCCTAAGATATCGCTCAAAATAGCATAATTTCCTTTGTCGTCTGTTATCAATCCCATCGCTATGCCCGATACACCGCCTTTCATAGGTACACCTGCATCCATTAGCGCTAAACTTCCCGCACAAACGGTAGCCATAGAACTCGATCCATTACTTTCCAAAATATCAGAAACTACACGAATCGTATAAGGAAAATCGGCTTGTAACGCTTTTTCCAATGAACGTTGTGCCAAGTTTCCGTGTCCTACTTCTCTTCTTCCCACGCCTCTATATGGATAAGCTTCTCCTGTAGAGAATGAAGGGAAATTGTAATGCAAGATAAAACGTTTGCTGTCTTGGAATACCGCGCCGTCTATGCTTTGCTCGTCCATTTTTGTTCCTAATGTAACCGTAGTCAACGACTGTGTTTCTCCTCTTGTAAATACTGCCGAACCGTGTGGAGAAGGCAAATAGTTTACTTCGCTCCAAATGTCACGAACTTCATTCGTTTTTCTACCATCCAAACGAGTTTTATCGTCCAAAATAACTCTACGAACCGCTTCTTTTTTAACTTTTCCGTAGTATTGTTTGATCAAGAATGATTTTGCTGTTTGCTCCTCAGTCAATGTCTCAAGACAATCTGCCAATATTTTGTCAAATGATTCCGAACGAACTTCTTTTGAACTTGCCGAACGTGCTACATCTTGAACTTTTGCATAGCTAAATGTTTTGATAGCATTATATAATTCTTCATCGCTATCTTCGTGGCAATATTCTCTTTTTGCTGTTTTGCCTGCTGCTGCTTCCAATTCTTTTTGAACCGCGCAATGTTTTTTGATAGCATTGTGTGCAAAAATGATAGCATCTGCCATTTCTTTTTCCGAAATTTCATTCATCTCGCCTTCCACCATCATAATATCTTTTTCGGTAGCCGCTATAATCATATCCATATCGCTGATTAGCAAATCTTTTTGGTCTGGATTGATTACATATTCTCCGTTGATTCTTCCTACACGTACTTCACTTACAGGGCCTTGGAATGGAATATCCGAAACCATAATAGCACAGCTAGCCGCAAGACAAGCCAATGTATCAGGCATTACTTGGTCATCAGCACTTATCAAGGTTACTGTTACCATTGTATTGGCGTGATAATCAGATGGAAATAAAGGTCTAATGGCTCTGTCAATCAAACGAGAAATCAATATTTCATAATCGCTAGGTCTAGCTTCTCTTTTCAAAAATCCACCTGGGAAACGTCCCGAGCTAGCAAATTTTTCTCTATAATCTACGGTCAAAGGCAAGAAATCGATATTTTCACCTGCTTTATAATCCGATACAACCGTTGCCAATAAAATAGTGTCATTTTGTCTAATCGTTACACTACCGTGCGCTTGTTTTGCCAATTTTCCAGTTTCTATGAAAATCTCTTGGCCATTGTCACCTACAATTTTTTTGTTAATCACATTCATCTTTAATATATTTATTTATTACAAAAAAAGCCGACAAATACAAGATTTATCGGCTTTTAATTTATCTTAGAATTTCAATTACTTACGTAAATTTAATTTCTTAATCAATTCTCTGTATTTGTTGATATCATTTTTCATGATATAACTAAGAATTCTTTTTCTTCTACCTACCATTTTCAATAAAGATAAGGTAGTATTTTTATCTTTTTTTGCATTTTTCAAGTGCGCTGTCAATTGAGTAATTCTCTCTGTAAGCATAGCTACTTGTGCTTCTACATTTCCTGTATTTGTCTCACTACCACCAAATTCTGCAAATATTTCTTTTTTTCTTTCCGCAGTTAATGCCATAACTCTTTCGTTTTATTAATTAATTTGAGGTGCAAATATAGTACATTTTTTTCTTTTCAATACTTTTTTTTTAATCTTTGGAAAAATAATCGATCAATGCATTCAAAAACATAAACGCCAAGCTAAACAAAAACGCTACCGAAATACTTTGAAATTTGAACGCATCTACTATACCGTCGGCCAATAATGCGATAATGAGATTGATTACAAATGAAAATAATCCCAATGTAATACAAGACAATGGCATAGAAATTAATTTCAAAATGGGTTTTAGGAAGGTATTGAGCAAAATGAGTGTAATCATAAAAATAAAAAACGGCTTCAACGAATCGATAGATGTAAAAGATGCATTTACCTCTATATATTGACTATTTTCTTGAAAGAAAAATACAAATACAATCAACGAAACGGTCAAAATCAAAAACTTGGTAAGGAATTTCATATAAAATGGTTATTTTTTAGTAGCAAAAATAGCATTTAAAAAATTATAATTACGTTTAAATTTCGAAAAAACCTTTATTTTTGTGCACTAATTTATTTTTTATCTCAAAAAAGTATTCAGCATGCAACTGTCTAACAAAGTAGATAAAAGAATTTTGAAGCAAGAATTATTGAATGCTACCGATTCTTTTGTTACCATCTCATTTTATCGTTACAAATTTATTGAAAATCCGCAAGTTCTTCGAGATGAGCTCTACAGAGCCTGGTATGCAATGGGCGTGAAAGGTAGAATTTATCTAGCACAGGAAGGCATCAATGCGCAGCTTTCCGTTCCTGAAAAATATTTAGAGGTTTTTGATACATATTTAGAACTGTTTTCATTGACAAAAAATATTCGACGAAATTTTGCGGTAGAACAAGGAAAGTCTTTTTTTAAACTAAAAATTTTGGTTCGTGATAAAATTGTAGCGGATGGAATTGATGACCCCACGTTTGACTCTTCAAATTGTGGTGTGCATCTTGGCGCAAAAGAATTTAATGAAATGATGGCGCACCCCGATGCCGTAATTATAGATTTTAGAAATCATTACGAGAGTGAAGTTGGACATTTTCAAAATGCCGTTTTGCCCGATGTAGATACATTCCGCGAACAATTGCCCAAAGTAGCCGAAGAATTTATAGATAATAAAGATAAACCTATTTTGATGTATTGCACGGGTGGTATTCGTTGTGAAAAAGCCAGTGCTTATATGAAACATAAAGGATTCAATCAAGTATTCCAGCTAGAAGGCGGTATTATCAAGTATGCAAAAGACTGCAAAGAACACGGCATTGAACCTAAATTTATTGGGAAAAATTTCGTTTTTGATGAGCGTTTGGGCGAGCGAATTACCGAGGATATTATTGCCGAATGCCATCAGTGTGGCAAACCAGCCGATACGCATACCAATTGTATCAATGAGGCCTGCCATTTGTTATTTATCCAATGCGATAGCTGCAAAGAAGTCTTTGAAAATTGTTGTAGTCCAGAATGTATGGATTTTATCAAATTGCCTATCGAACAGCAAAAAGAGTTGAGAAAAGGAATCGATAAAGGCCGTCAGGTATTCAAAAAAGGTCGTGCAGAACATTTGAAAATGATAGCGGCAAAAGATGCTGATAAAGCAGAGGCACATCCTTTTGTTCAATCCAATTAATCTACATTATACATGAAATTGTTGTTTGTTTGTCTTGGCAATATCTGTCGTTCGCCTTTGGCGGAAGGCATTATGAAGCATAAAATAGTTGAATTAGGGCTGGACTGGGAAGTGGATAGTGCAGGTACAGGTGGCTGGCATGCAGGGGATTTGCCCGATAGTCGTTCCATTCAAGTAGCCAAAAAATATGGCATTGATTTGACCTATCAGCGAGCAAGAAAACTCAGAAGTATTGATTATGAAGCTTTTGATAGAATTTATGTAATGGATTCTATGAATTATCAGGATGTGAAAAGACTAGCTAATGAAGATGAGTATGATAAGATAGAATTGATAATGAATGAAGTAGCGCCTCATCGAAATATCAATGTGCCAGACCCATACTATGGCGAAGGCGATGGATTTGAAAATGTTTTTCAGATGCTGGACAGCGCTTGTGATGCAATTATTAAAAAATATTGCAAAAAAGGATAGTATTTTTACAAATAATTGAACCTAACTCGCAATTTTTATCTATTTTTGTAGCCCAATATAACAAATATAAATGAGCAAAATTTCAAATATCCTTCGTTGCAATTGTCCACATTGTGGCAAGGTAAGTATGTATAAAACTTCACTTTTCAATTTCTTGAGTTTTGCAAAAATGAATGAGAAATGTACAAGTTGTAATGCTAATTTTCATCCAGAACCTGGATATTATTTAGGTGCAATGTATGTTTCGTATTTTATTTCCTCATTTGTCTTTTTAATTACCGCGTTGATTTCAATGGTTGTACTTGAATTTTCATTGACTCAAACATTTGTTTTATTGGGTATATTGGCTATATTGATCTTACCATATACACTTCGTGTAAGTAGAACAATTTGGCTTGCAATTGATAATTAAAACCTATAAAGTAAATATAAATTAATACCCATGTTTAATCTCGTAATTTTTGGTTCACCAGGCGCTGGAAAAGGAACTCAATCGGATAGAATTATTGAAAAATATAATTTGAAACATTTGTCTACAGGCGATATGTTTCGTGAGCATATCAAGAATAAAACCGCATTGGGACAAGAGGTGCAATCTATTATGGACAATGGGATTTTGGTTCCAGATGATATTACGATTCGAATGTTGGAGGATGAAATGGTAAAACATACCGATGTAAATGGGTTTATATTAGATGGTTTTCCTAGAACTATAGCGCAAGCCGAGGCATTGGATTCTTTTTTTGCTAAAAAAGGCGAAGCGGTAAATCTTGTAATTCAGCTAGATGTATCGGAAGAAGAAGTGAAAAATAGAATAGCCGAAAGAGCTAAAACAAGTGGAAGAGCGGATGATTCTCAAGAAAAATTAATCAAAAGAATCGATGAATATTTCCATAAAACGATACATGTGTTGCCTTATTATCAAGGACAAGGCAAGTTGAAAGTTATCAACGGTATAGGAGATATCGATGCCATTTTTGGAAATATTTGTACCGAAATGGACGCTGCAATTTAGTTTGCAGTATAGCATTTAAAAGAAACCTATTTCTTCCAAAATAGAGTTTTGTTTTTGTTTTTAATCAGACAAGGATAAATTTGTTTACATTTGCACCTTAAATTTTAATTCACCTCAGTTTACTTTTTGAGTAAATGAAAATGCAGTATAATGGACTCTAACTTTATTGATTACGTAAAGATTTTTTGTAGAAGTGGTAAAGGTGGAGCTGGAAGTGCGCATTTTCGTAGAGAAAAATTTATCCCTAACGGTGGCCCCGATGGTGGAAATGGCGGTAGAGGCGGTCATATCGTAGTAAGAGCCAATACCCAATTATGGACACTTCTTCACTTAAAATATAAAAAACACGTGCATGCCGATGATGGTGTCAATGGTGCAGGTGCTAATAGCAGTGGCTCTAATGGGCAGGATATTATACTAGAAGTACCCTTGGGTACGGTGATAAAAGATGCTGAAACGGGCGAAGTTTTGGTGGAAATTACCGATAAAAATCAAGAAGAAATTATATTTCAAGGCGGTAGAGGAGGATTGGGCAATACCAATTTCAAAACCTCAACCAATCAAGCGCCTACGTATGCGCAACCCGGAGAAGGTTGTCTAGAAGGCTGGGTTATATTTGAACTTAAAGTTTTGGCCGATGTGGGTTTGGTAGGCTTCCCTAATGCCGGGAAATCAACCTTACTTTCTGTATTATCAGCCGCTAAACCCGAAATAGCCAACTATCCTTTTACCACATTAGTACCTCAGTTAGGTATTGTATATTACCGTGATGACCGTTCATTTTGTATGGCAGATATTCCGGGAATTATTGAAGGTGCATCCGAAGGCAAAGGGCTTGGGCATCGATTTTTGAGACATATCGAACGAAATTCGGTCTTATTGTTTATGATTTCGGCTACTTGCGAAAGTATCAAACAAGAATATGACATTCTCATCAATGAATTGAAGAAATACAACCCAGAGTTGCTCGATAAAAAAAGACTTATCGCCATTTCAAAATCGGATTTGATAGACGAAGAGATTGAAAACTGGTATCGCAGCGAACTAAAAGGTGTAGAATTGATATTTATATCTTCTATTGCTAATAAAAATTTGGACAAACTCAAAGACAAACTTTGGGAAATGATGACTGCTGAGGATTAGTATAAATTCTTATTTTATATTTAATCTCAAACTACCCGCAACAGGTTCTTTATCTTTTGAATAAATAAGAAAAAAGCCACCTTTACCTGCCCCACAAAGTTTCATATAATAGCGGTTGGTTTTCAGTCCCTTTTGCCAAATTTCCTTAACAGAGGCAGGAATCAATGCTTCAAAAAACTCAAATTGAAGCTGGGAAAGCTCTTTTATTTCAGGTTGAATATCAATCCCTTCTATCATTTTTTGAATAATAGATTGGTTGAGAGGGAGCATTTTTTCTTTTATATCTTTTTCGAAAGAAACTTGAGTCATCAATTCTTTGAAAATATGAATTGCTTCGTGTGCTTTGCGTGCTATCCCGCTGTCAAAAAGCCAAAACGGCGATAAAACATATCTTTGAAGCGATATTTTTTTTGGAATTTGTTGTTGGATGAGAATTGGCTCTTGTATGTATGACGTCAATGGGTCCAATCCACTACTTTTTTCATGAAAGAAAGCTTCCATTGAGGCCAATTCCTGTTGAATTTCAACCAAAGATTCCTTTTTATCGCTAATAAATGTTTCATAAAAGCTAGCGACTACTGCGCCCGAACTTCCCAATCCATAACCCATCGGGATTTTGCTTTCAAGCGAATTTGTTTCAAAAAAGGAAGCCAATAAGGATTCGTCAATTCTATTTTTGAATAAAGAATGAGATAAAAGATAATTAGAAAAATCCGATAAAACGTTTTTAAAATCTACTTGAGGTTGATGGGTAATTTGCATCGAAAAAGTCTGGAAAGGAATAGCCAATGCATCGCCTCCAAAAAGAACCAAATATTCTCCAAAAAGAATAACTTTGGATGGGAAATGGGTTCTTTTTTGTTGCATCTATTTAGAATGATTTTGAAATGATTTCCAAGCCTTGCCCCACTTCGTCTTTTATCAAAAATTGATTTTCGCACAAAGGTTTTAGTTCATGTTCAATGAAATTTTCGACTTCTTTTACAATATTATTTGGGTATAAAAGATGAATATTAGGCCCTGCATCCAATGTGAAATATACAGGCAATTTACTTTCGGCACGGAATTGTCTTATTTTTTCTATCATAGCCAATGTAGCAGGCTTTAGCAGGATAAAAGACGGCGAACTCATCATCATCAACGCATGAAGTGTGAGGGCTTCTTCTTCTACAATTTCGCCAAATCGTTCCAAATCGCCACTACGCATGGCATGATATATTTCCAGTGCATTCTGATGGGCTTGTGCATAGCGTCTTTCCGCAAAAAAATGATTATTCATCAATCCATGTCCTGCTGTGCTACTCACACTTTTCTCGCCCGATGAAGCGATTAAAATAGTATCTTTAAAATCCAAAAACACCTCGTCCATTTCTTCCCAGCAAGGAATGGCGTGCTCGTGGCTAGACAAAGGCATCATTTTTTCTTTGCCCCACCACGCTATTTTTGGGAAAACCGAACGGCAAGCGCTTCCACTTCCTATACGTGCCAGTCGTGATATTTCTTGTAAATCCATATCTGAATGCTGAAAAGCTACTAAGGCTGCTGCTACGGCGCTCATAGAAGATGCGCTAGAAGCTATGCCCGAAGAATGCGGAAAGGTATTGGTGCTTTTTATTTCCCAATCATATTCCGAAACCACAGCGTATTCTGCTTTTATTTTATCAAAAAAAGTCGCAATTTTTGGAACAAATTTCTCGTGTTTTTTCCCTTCAAAATAAACTTCTATTGATGCTTTATCCGCTTTTTTTGGCGTGATAGCTACTTCCATCTCTGTTTTACAATGATTGAGTGTAAAGCTAATAGAAGGATTGCAAGGATATTGATTCCCATATTTTCCCCAATATTTCACTAAGGCAATATTGGAGGGCGAAGTGATTTTTATCGATTTTTGGTTCATAGGGCAAATTTACAATAAAAATATTTTGCTCGGTTTTAAAATTAAAAAAATGAAGTATTAAGTTTATGATTATTATTTTTTATGTTTAAAATAATTCTTTTATTTTTGATTTTTAAATAAAATGGTATGAAATATCTGTATTGTTTTGTGATGTATACAATCTTTTCTAATTGTATGTATGCACAAACAGAAATAGACGGTTTGATGATGCAAAAAAACTATTTTTGTGTGGGTACTACCTATGGCAAAAGTAGCTTTAGTCAATATTGGGAAGGAGATTTAAAAAGAGAAAATGCAAATTTAGGTACGGTAACATCGTCTAATATTTCAATTAATGGCAACTTTGGAATTTCTAAAAAATTAAATTTTTTGTTTTCGGTTCCTTATATTTGGTCGAATGCTTCGGCGGGTGTAATGGATGGTCAAAAAGGTTTTCAAGATATTTCTTTATGGCTTAAATACCTATTTTTTTCAAAAGAAATTTTCGGAGGTGATTTAAATACAATAGCTTTGGGTGGATATTCCAATCCTGTATGGAATTATAATCCCGATTTTTTACCGCTATCTATAGGTTTAAATTCAAAGGTAAGTACAGCTAGACTAATGTTTGATTATCACAGAAAAAACTTATCCATTACTCTTTCAGGTGCTTTTATGTATAGAAGCAATGTTTTTCTTGATAGATATTCCTATTATACTACAGAAATGCATTATTCTAACGAAGTCTATATGCCCAATATGACTAATTTTAATGTAAGAGTAGGCTATAGAACAAATGTTTGGATATTTGAAGGAATTTTTGACCAAATGAACACGTTAGGCGGTTTTGATATTCCACGAAATGGAATGCCCTTTGTGAGTAATCAAATGAATGCGTCCCGAATTGGTCTAAATTTAAAGTATGAAGCCCCATTTTTAGATGGATTATCTTTTGTGTTTAACGCCAATCAAACCATTCTGGGGCGAAATGTTGGGCAGACAACGTCATTTAATACGGGGGTTTTTTATATTATTGACTTTTCAAAAAAACAAAAATAATTACTAGTTTTAATTAAAATTTATGAAAAAACAGTTACTCTTTTCTTTGTTTTTTATTGCTACAATATTTCTCTTGACTACTTGTTCAAAAGAAGTGTTGGAAAATAATCTCCAATACAAAATGCTTACTCCTATTAATGAAGATTTAAATGCCGGAGAATGGAAGCCCATCCTTATTTCAAGCCCAAAAGATTTTGCTTGCCCCACACCAATTTCTACTGCTTCGCCAGATTATATTCTTCAGATTAATGAAATAAAAAGTATTCAAAAAGAAATTTCAGTGGAAGAAATGTCAAATTTAAAATATTGGGGTGCTGGCTCAGTATTGAGATGGAATGAAATTATGAGAGAATTGGTAGCGAAATATAATTTGCCACCTTATCAAAATCCTGATGGAACATATCCCGTTCCCAATCCAAATAATCCATTGTCGTATCCTACTTTTCCGTTTGCAAATCCACCTTATGCGGCAAGAGCATACGCATACCTCAGCGCAGCGCAGTATGATGCTGCTATTACTTGTTTTTATTATAAAAAATTATACAATAGAGCCGCTCCAAATACTATTGATAATAGTATAAAAGTGCTGTTGCCTCAAAAAAAATCACCTTCTTTTCCTAGCGAAGAAGCTACTATTATGGCTGCATCGGTAGAAATTCTCAAATTGTTGTTTCCTGGAGAGCAAGATTATATAAATAAGAAAGCTGAAGAACATAAACAAGCTCGATTATTATCTGGCTTGAATGTCAGAAGTGATATTGAAGCGGGTGAAATTATTGGTAAAGCTATTGCTGCAAAGTTTATTACCAGAGCCCTAACGGATAAAGCAGGGGCTGCGGTAGGTACGCCAAATGATTGGGCTGCTATGAAGAAAAATTGCGAAGATTTGGGCGAAATGCCTTGGCAAAGTCTAGAATCTCCCGAAAGGCCGCCTATGTTGCCTCTATTTGGAAAAGTGCAACCATTTTTATTTGATCAAGCTACATTGGAAAGTTCTATTAGACCAGGACCGCCACCGTCTACCAATTCGGAAAAATTCAAAGCTGAATGTGATGAAGTCTATTTTATCCAAAAAAATTTAACGAGAGAGCAGTTGAGAATTGCAAATTTTTGGGCTGATGGAATTAGAACCTATACGCCTCCGGGACATTGGAATTATATTGCGTCAAATGATTTTGTAGCTATGGATTTAAGCGAAGTTCGTTGGGCTAGAAATATGGCATTGCTCAATATGTCTTTAATGGATGCGGCTATTGTTTGCTGGAATACAAAGTATACATATTACAATCCAAGACCTTCTCAATTTGACCCAAGAATTAAAACCGATATTGGATTGCCAAATTTTCCTTCTTATATCTCGGGACATAGTACGTTTAGTGGTGCTGCAGCTACTATTTTGAGTTATTTGAACCCTAGCAAAGCACTAGAATATGATAATATGGCAAAAGAAGCCTCAATGTCCAGAATGTATGGGGCAATTCATTTTAGAAGTGATTGTGAAGTAGGAATAATTACAGGCAATAAAGTGGGTAAGTACGCTATAGATAGGGCAAAAAATGATGGTGCCGATTAGTTTTAACTCAAGTTTTTTATCTTTAAATAATTACCTTTGCAGTTCATTTGAATAGAAAAATAAATGAATATGAAGGGAAATCATACTCCAGAGAGGTTAAAAGAAATATATACGCAATTGATTACACCTCGATTGATTGAGGAAAAAATGCTCATTGCATTGCGTCAAGGCAAAATTAGTAAATGGTTCTCTTCGTGGGGCCAGGAAGCTATTTCGGTGGGCTGCACTATGGCTTTGGACCAAGAAGAATATATCTTGCCTATGCATAGAAACTTAGGTGTTTTTACATCTCGTGGCATTCCTTTTGAGAAACTTTTTTCACAGTTTCAAGGAAAAATCGATGGCTTTACAAAAGGGCGCGACCGTTCCTTTCACTTTGGTACGCAAGAATACAAAATTGTGGGGATGATTTCGCATTTAGGCAGTCAGTTAGGCGTTGCAGATGGCATTGCTTTGGGCAATATTTTGAGAAAAAATGGACAAGTTTGTCTTGTTTTTAGTGGCGATGGCGGTGCCAGTCAAGGCGATTTTCACGAGGCTGTCAATGTAGCTTCGGTATGGAATTTACCTGTTATTTTTGTGATAGAAAACAACCAATGGGGACTTTCTACCCCTTCGGAGCAACAGTTTAAGTGCAAAAGCTTTGTAGATAAAGGCATCGGATATGGTATGGAAGCCGTTTCTATCGATGGAAATAATGTTTTGGAGGTTTTGGATACGATTTTGGCTATCAAAAAAGATATTTCAGCCAATCCTCGTCCTTTTTTGGTAGAATGTATGACCTTCCGGATGCGAGGCCACGAGGAAGCTAGCGGTACCAAGTATTATCCCGAGGGTTTGCAAGACGAATGGGCAAAAAAAGACCCTATTTTACGATTTGAAAACTATCTAAAAGCAGAAAATATATTGCAAGACGCCGATTTTGACGCGATAAAAGAAGCTATAAAATTACAGATCGATACCGATTTGGACAAAACCATCGTCAAACCCGAAATAGAACCGAATACCGCTACAGAATTGGAAGATTTGTATGCGCCATTTGAATTTGTAGCACATACACCCAGTGCCCAAACCAAAAATGTTCGTTTTATCGATGCCATTACCGATGCGTTGGATTTAGCGATGCAAAAACACCCCGATTTGGTGCTAATGGGACAAGATATTGCCAAATATGGTGGCGTTTTCAAAGTTACCGATGGATTTGTAGACAAATATGGCGAAGCACGTGTGCGCAATACGCCTCTTTGTGAAGCCGCTATTGTAGGTACGGCTCAAGGCTTGAGTATCAATGGAATTCCTTCTATGATGGAGTTTCAGTTTGCCGATTTTGTTACCGAAGGATTCAATCAATTGATAAATAATGTAGCCAAGCTACACTGGCGCTGGGGACAATCCGTAAAAGCTGTTTTCCGAATGCCTACAGGCGGTGGCGTAGCGGCAGGACCTTTTCATTCGCAGAGCAATGAAGCTTGGTTTGCACATACACCAGGACTCAAAATTGCCTATCCATCCAACCCTTATGATGCCAAAGGACTGATGCTTACAGCATTTGAAGACCCCAATCCCGTGATGTTTTTCGAACATAAAAAACTCTATCGAAGCATTTCGGGCGATGTACCCGAAGGCTACTACAATATCCCTTTTGGCAAGGCTGCCAAAGTCCGTCAAGGCGTCGATTTGACTATCGTAACCTACGGAATGGGTGTGCATTGGGCTACCAATGCCTTGGATGCGCTTCCGCATATATCGGCCGATTTGATAGATTTGCGAACTATAGTGCCTTTGGACTGGAATACGATTTTTGAAAGTGTACGAGCCACAGGAAAGTTGCTTGTACTGCACGAAGATAGCCTTTTTGGCGGTATAGGAGGCGAAATCGTCGCACGAGTTCAAGAACAGTGTTTCTTCGAGTTGGATGCGCCTATTATGCGTGTAGCCAGCTTGGATACACCTATTCCATTTGCCGAAATCCTAGAGAAAAACTTTATGGCAGATGCCAATCTAAAGGAAAGTTTGCAAAAGTTATATCAATTTTAAATAAATCCAATCCTTATAATTTTTGAGTGAAATTGGGTTTTTTGCTGTAATATTGCAGTTGAATTAATCATAAAATTGTTTCACAGATGAATATAGAGTCTTTTAGAGCTCTAAAAGACCGCGTTGGGTCTTTATGGGGGTATCTTTGATGTCGAGAATAGACGTTTTAAAATAAAAGAGCAAGAACAGCTGACGTTGCGTCCCGATTTTTGGGATAATAGCGAAAAAGCGGAGGCGGTTCAGAAAGCTATCAAAGCCAATAAACTTTGGGTGGATGAATATGAAGTACTCGAAAATGGGGTGCTAGAGATAGAGACGTTGCTCGAGTTTCAGAAAGAGGGCGAAGCGGTAGAAGAAGAGCTGGACTCGGCGTATGCACAGCTGGAAGAGGCTACTCAGAATCTAGAACTCAAAAGTACACTCAATCAGCCAGAGGATCAGCTAGGTGCGTTGCTCAAGATTAATGCGGGTGCTGGCGGAACGGAAAGTTGCGACTGGGCATCGATGCTGGAGCGTATGTATCTGATGTGGGCAAGTAACAAAAAATATAAAGTAACCGAACTAGACCGAAATGAAGGCGATGTGGCGGGTATAAAGTCCGTAACGCTTCAGATAGAGGGCGAGCTGGCGTATGGATTTTTGAAGTTGGAGAATGGGGTGCATCGTTTGGTGCGAGTTTCGCCATTTGATAGCAATAATAAACGTCATACGTCTTTTGCATCGGTGTATGTGTATCCTTTGGTGGATGATACGATAGAAATAGAGATAAAAGATGCGGATATAGAGCTACAGACTTCGCGAAGTGGCGGTGCAGGTGGACAGAATGTAAATAAGGTAGAGACCAAGGTGCAGCTGACGCATAAGCCTACAGGAATAGTAGTGGTGTGCCAGGTGGAGCGCTCGCAGCACGGCAATAGAGCGCGTGCGATGCAGATGCTTCGCGCACAATTGTACGACCTAGAAATGCAAAAACGATACGCCGAACGGGATAAGATAGAGGCTTCTAAAATGAAAATAGAGTGGGGGAGTCAAATACGAAATTATGTACTTCATCCTTATCAACTCGTAAAAGACCCTCGTACGGGATATGAAACATCCAATACGCAAGGTGTCTTAAACGGTGATATTGATGCTTTTATGAAAGCATTATTGATGAAGCGGGATTAATGTTATCGATATTTTACTTTGGCACTTAACCAATCTAGTTGATTTTCAAATAATTCTTGTGCGCATAGATCATGATGCAGTTCATGTCTTGCATTTTCAAACAATTTGAGGGTTGCATTTGAATTGTTTTTAGCAAATAATTCAGAGCCTTTGTAGCTAGTGAGTTTATCATCGGTTCCGTGTGCTATAAAAATAGGAATATTTTTGATTTTATTTGCATTTTTAATAGCACTTTCTCCCATTAAATATAAGGGTATAAATAGCCCCGGTGTAATCATACTATGAACAAGTTTATCGGCTTTATATTTGGCTACTTCTTCAGGAATTCTAGAGATTCTGTTTGCATCCAAACCCGTTTTATCACTATAATTTGGATAAATTTTTATCATTAATTTCGCTAATAAAAATTGGAATAACGGTGGTTTTTCGGCTAACAAAAACCATGGAGATGTGAGGATAGCTCCTGCAATTTGAGGTTTTCGTTTTATTAGATAATTTGCTACAATATTTCCCCCCATACTATGTCCATAGAGGACTATAGGTTTGCCCGCAAATTCTTTTTCAAGATTTTCGAGAAAACAATCGATACTGTCAAAAAGGAATTCCATACTAGGCATACTGCCTCTTTTGCCGTCACTTTGTCCATGACCGTATAAGTCAAATCCACAAAAAGCGTAATTATATTCTTGGAATTTTGCCGCCCATTCGTCATAACGTCCAATATGCTCTCCCATTCCATGAATCATAGCTATAACTATATTATTTTCAGTTTTAGCGTTATATTTATAATAGAATTTTTTGCCTTGAAAATCAATAAACTTTTCCATTTTAATACTATTTTTAGCAAATTTACTCAATTTTAATAAATAATTCTTTTCTTTTTGGAAAAAAACATTATTTTTGCACCTCGTTAAAAAAATGACTTGGTAGCTCAGCTGGATAGAGCAACTGCCTTCTAAGCAGTAGGTCACAGGTTCGAATCCTGTCCAGGTCACTTTAAAGCCTTCACTTCTGTGAAGGCTTTTTTGTTTATAGTTGAGTATGTTTTTTCTTTGAATTTTTTAATCAAAGCAATTTGTAAAATTGATTTTCAATTACTTCTTTTGATAATTTTACCGCTGCTTTTAAAATTTCAAGATTATTAGAAGATAAAAGGGTTTCTTTATCTTGCCAGCACATGGTGTAGGTTAATTGTGTCGTTTTTTCATCTAATGGAATAGCTTCATTGAGAATATATCCTTTATTTTTGAGATGTGATACAATTTCAAATGTTACTAGATAAGGTGAGTTTGTGATTTTTTCAACCAATTCCATTTGGATTTCTCCTGCTTGTAAGGTCATTTGTCTAATCACAAATTCCTCCGTTTTTTCTAGTATTACAACGTTAGAAACATTTGGAACAAAAAATTGAGGTTGTTCTATTTTTAAAACCAATGCTTCCCAAACCGTTTCTAAAGGTGCGTTAACTATTTCTGTATGAGATATTTGCATATATTTTATTTATAACTTTCTATTTAGAATTTCTTCCAATTCGGACAGTATCATAGCGGATGCTCCCCAAATAATCTTATTGTTTACAGAATATGCAGGCGTTGTATAATCTTGATTTTTATAGAAAAAGGTATGTTCTACTTTATTTTCATTTTCAAAAAAATCTAAAAGTGGAAATTCAAATATACTTTTTACTTCACGTGGGTCGTGATTGTATTCTTGTGGCGAATGGATATAAGAGATATAAGGATATACCAAAAATTGACTGACAGGAATGTACAATGGCGTCAAAGCGCCCAATACATTTTCGGGCATAATATTCCAACCTATTTCTTCACGGGTTTCACGCAAAGCGGTATTTAATAAATCTTGATCATCGGGTTCTTTTTTTCCTCCGGGAAATGCCATTTGACCGCTATGCGTTCCCTCATAATCTTGGCGTTCTATCATGACAAAATGTATGGAAGAATCCTTTGGATATAACAAAATTTGTACTGCAGCCAATCGTGGGTTTTTGGCTAAAATTTGTTCTAAAGTAAGTATGGGGCGGTCTATTTTTGCCATCCGAAATTGCGCATCTAATCCTGGTAAGGGCTCTTTGAGCGCTTGCTGGATTGTCTGTACAATAGGATGAATCATATTATTGCACTAAAACTTTTTCTATACTTGTGTCAAATATATTTTTAAGTGTTTCAATGCTTCCAAAATTCTCATGGTCTACAACGGCAATGTTTCCTTTGGTTTTACCAATTTTTGTAAATGGAATTTGATTTGAATGGCAAAAGGCTTCAAAATCTGACTCACTAGTAGCTGTAAGCAATGCTCTTCCTTGAGCTTCTCCAAACAAAAAGGCATCTTTTCGGATTCCACTGGAACTTTGGATTTCAAATCCAATACCATTGATGAAGCTACTTTCACACAATGCAGTCCATATTCCTCCATCGGCTACATCATGACAACTCGCTACCAAATTTTTGCGAATAAGATTGTAAATTCCTTTTTGTATAGCGGCTTCTTCATCAAGATTAAAATAAGGCGCGGGCATTAGTTTTTCGTCTTTCAAATTGGCCATATATTCGCTCGAAGCCAAATCTTCTAAATTATTTCCCAATAAATAAATAGTTGCATTTTCTTTTTCAAAACCTATCTTAGTTTTCAATGCTAAATCTTCCATTCTTCCCACCATACCTATCGTTGGGGTAGGGAACACGGGTCCTTGTTCGTTTTGATTGTAGAAGCTTACGTTTCCTCCCGTTACAGGTGTATTGAATTTTCTACAAGCTTCGCCCATGCCCTCTATTGCTTTTACAAAATGCCAATAAATCTCAGGTTTGTATGGATTTCCAAAATTCAAACAATTGGTTACTGCCAAAGGCTCACCACCACTACACACAATGTTTCTAGCCGCTTCGGATACCGCTATCATTGTACCTGTATACGGATCAGCTGCTACATATCTCGAATTGCAATCTACCGTAGACACAATACCTTTGTTTTTCCCATGAATACGCACTACTGCTGCATCGCTTGGATTATTGGTATTGGTATTATTGACACCTACCATACTGTCATATTGATTGAAAACCCATCGTTTAGAAGCAATATTAGGCAAAGATAGCATTTTGTAAGCATTTTCTTTGTAATTAGTATCTTCAGCAATGTTTTTATGACTCCAATTTGCTTTTGCTGCAAAATCGGCAGGTTCTGTATATTCTCTTTCATAAACAGGAGCTCCGCCTCCCAAAACTAACTCTGCTGCAGGCAATTCCGCTACAACTTCACCATTCCAAAAATAACGCAATTGGCCATTTTCGGTAACGTTTCCAATTTCTACACAATTCAAATCCCATTTTTCAAAAATAGCCAATACCTCTGCTTCTCGTCCTTTTTCAATTACTACTAGCATACGCTCCTGACTTTCGGAAAGTAGGATTTCAAAAGGTTTCATATCTTTCTGGCGTGTGGGTACTTTGCTCAAATCAATATCCATTCCTACACCACCTTTTTCGCTCATTTCGCTGGTAGAGCATGTGATACCTGCTGCGCCCATATCTTGCATTCCTACGATAGCACCTGTTTTTGCTAATTCTAATGTTGCTTCAAGCAATAATTTTTCTTGAAAAGGATCGCCCACTTGTACGGCTGGTAAATCTATATGACTATCTTCGCTAATATCTTTTGACGCAAAAGAAGCACCCCCAATTCCATCTTTTCCTGTATCGGAACCTACTATAAAAACAGGATTGCCAACGCCTTTAGCGGTAGCCGAAATAATATTATTTACATCTATAATCCCTACGCTCATGGCATTTACTAAAGGATTACCCGTATAAGATTCGTCAAAAAATGTTTCTCCTGCTACTGTAGGTACACCAAAACAATTTCCATAATCGCCAATACCTTTTACCACACCATTCAAAAGCCATTTGGTTTTTTCATCTTCTAATTTCCCAAATCGCAAAGAATTCAATGCGCAAATAGGACGAGCCCCCATTGTGAAAATATCTCTGTGAATACCTCCCACACCTGTTGCTGCTCCTTGATATGGCTCAATAGCACTTGGGTGATTGTGACTTTCTATCTTAAATACACAACCAATTCCATCTCCTATATCTACCACACCAGCATTTTCTTCACCCGCTTTTACTAGCATATTTTCGCCATCTCTAGGTAATGTTTTTAGCCATTTGATAGAGTTTTTGTAGCTACAATGTTCGCTCCACATCACGCTGAAAATACAAAGCTCAGTGAAATTGGGTTCACGACCAATTTTCGCAACAATTAATTCGACTTCTTCGTTTGTAAGACCCAATTGATTGGCGGTTTGATAGGTTTCTTGTGGGATATTCATGATAATATATGTGAAATAAAAATTGAGTCACAAAAATAGCAAAATAAAATTATTTAGGAATGAATATTACGTTAATTTATTGTGTTTATATGCTTAAAAGCTATTGATTAAAGGTTTCTTTATAATAGGAATTATAAGGTATTAAGTATTTTGAGTGAATTCATGAAACTGAAATGGCTTCATATAGCATTTTTCAATAATAAAAAAATAGGTTGATTATCCACATTAAAAAAACGTAGTCAAATAAAATTAATTTCTCAAATGCAAGAAGTTTAATTTTTTCTTGTATATTTGTTTTCTTGTAAAATTCACGGAGTTTTGAATCTATTAAATCAATTTTTACAGCATAGGGCAAAAGAAGATTTTGATATACTCAAGAAGTGGACAAACTTTGCACTCAAACATAATGAGGATTTTGAGTTGGAATTGCTCCAATTACTGAAGCCAAAGTTTGAAAAAATGCTTCAAAATGATTTTTCAAAATTGATGGAGTTTTTATATCGTCAGGATATAGCCGAGTCTAAAGTTCGTGCTGTATTTGACGGCTCATTTGAAGATGAAGTAGCGCTAAAAATTGCACAGTTGTATTTGGATAGATTGAAACAAAAACATGAAACTCGTATTAAATATACAACCGATGAAGAAGGCGATTGGTAGTCTTATATTGCTTTCATGTATTGTTTTCAATGTAATTGGACAAGATACCTTGAACCCAAAACGACTTCGAACTTTTGGAGCGGCTTATTCAGGAACATATCTAGCAGGTGCTTCGGCGCTTTATATGATGTGGTACAAAGATTATCCTACTTCTAGTTTTCATTTTTTTGATGATGGTATAGAATGGAATCAAAGCGATAAATATGGCCATTTTTTTTCGGCATATTTTCAGTCTCAGGTATTGACACAGGCATTTCGTTGGACAGGAATGAAGCCACAAAAAAGTGCTTGGTTAGCGGCAGGAACATCTTTTTTGACAATGAGTACTATAGAGATTTTTGATGGATTTTCGCAGAAATGGGGTGCTTCGGGATGGGATTTGCTTGCCAATGGATTAGGCGCTGGATTCTTTCTTGGGCAGGAATTGACTTTTAAAAAACAAGTTATTAGGCTAAAATACTCTTTTACCTTTCAATCCTACAACGACCCTGCGCTTCAGACACGTTCATCACAGCTTTATGGAAATGGATATTTGCATCGATTGATAAAGGATTATAATGGAACGACACTTTGGTTTTGTGCATCGGCAGGCGATATTTTCCCAAAACAAAAGAATTATAAATGGCTGGGATTGGCTGTAGGAATAGGGAATGGCGGAATGTTTGGCGGTGAAGAAAATGCTTGGGTAGATTCAAAAGGGATTTATTTTCAGCGATACGATTTTGAGCGTTACCGCAGATTTATGATTTCACCCGATATTGATTTAGAAAAAATAGAAACTTCAAACAAGTTCTTAAAATCTATATTCTTCCTTGCCAATCACATAAAATTGCCATTACCTACATTGGAAATCAATACAAAAGGAGAATTTTTGATGCATCCTTTTTATTTGGTTTCGTTTCAAAAGGAATTTTAGTGTATTAATTTATTGTTAAATTATTGATAAATAAAGTTTTAAAATGTTTTAAGGTTTATCTTTGCATTAAAATTAAAACCAAATATGAGCCATCAAATCAAAATACTTTTGATAGACGACGAAGAAGATGTGTTGGAATTTTTGCAATATGTTCTTGAAAAAGAATCTTTTATTGTTAAAATTGCCAAAAATGGAAAAGATGGATTGAAAAAAGCAGAGACTTTTGAACCCGATTTGATTTTGCTGGATAGAATGATGCCAGAAATGGATGGAGCAGAAGCTTGTAAAGCTTTTAGAAGTAATCCAAAATATGATGCTACCAAAATCGTATTTTTGACGGCACGTGATGAGGAAAGTATGCAAATAGAAGGATTTGAGTTGGGAGCAGATGATTATATTGCCAAGCCTATAAAGTCAAAGTTGTTGGTTTCTAAAATTAAATCTATCATGCGTCGTTCACCCAAAATGGCTAATCAAGTCAATATCGTTTCATATAAGCATATTGCAGTAGATAAAGACCGATATTTAGTATTAAATGGAAATGATGAAATCGTTCTACCTAGAAAAGAATTTGAGTTATTGAGTTTATTAATCAGTAAACCCGATCATGTATTTCGCCGAGAAGATATCTTGGACCAAATATGGGGAAAAGAAGTATTTGTAGGCGATAGAACCATAGATGTCCATATCCGCAAGCTGAGAGAAAAAATTGGAGATAATTATTTTTCTACAGTTAAAGGAATTGGTTATAAATTTGTGGCGTTTTGAATGGATTGACACAAGGGAAAATTGCGCTCATCGTATCGAGCTTTATACTTTTTTTTCAGCTGAGCCTGATGCTGAGCATATATTACCTCATTGAACCTTTCTATAAATTTTTATTTTTTATCCCAATTGTAGCTTCAGGTATTTGTTATGTTACCATTTTAGGATTGGTGGAGAAATTTATACTCAAAAAAATCAAAATTCTATATCGCACAGTTAGCAGTTTGGGAAAAAAAGACGCTCCTAGAGATTTGAATGACCCCGAATTATTTGAGAAATTAAGACTGCAATTGACACAAATTAGTGCTGAAAAAAGCATAGAAGTAGAACAGCTTAAAGCAAATGAAGAGTTTAGAAAAGAGTTTCTTGGAAATGTTTCACACGAGCTCAAAACACCACTTTTTAGCATACAAGGGTTTGTAGAAATTTTATTGGATGGTGGACTTGAAGATAAAAATATCAATAAAAAATATTTAGAAAAAATATCAAAAAACTCCAATCGATTGATTGAAATTGTAGAGGATTTGATTTTAATTTCACAAGTGGAAAGCAATCAATTAAAGTTAAATTTGGAAAAATTTCATTTGTATGAGTTATGTCTCAATGTAATAGATTCTTTAATTGATTTAGCGCATCGAAAAAATACTAAAGTAGAGATAAAAGACGAACAATTTATTCATTTTATGGTTTTAGGTGATAAGCAAAAGTTGTTTCAAGTATTTCACAACTTAGTAGAAAATGCCATTTTTTATACACCAAATGGATCTAGAATCTCAATTCGATTTTTTGATATGGAAACTTATGTAATGGTAGAAATAACAGATAATGGAGATGGAATTGATGAAGTACATTTGTCTAGATTGTTTGAACGTTTTTATCGAGTAGATACAGATAGAAATCGCAAAAAAGGCGGTTCAGGATTGGGCTTGAGTATTGTTAAGAAAATATTGGAAGCACACGGGCAGTCTATTCAAGTAGAGAGTACCTTAGGAAAGGGAACTCGTTTTACGTTTACATTGGAAAAAGCTTAGGAAATAATACAATCTCACTATCTTTGATTTTCAAATGGATAAATAAATGAAATCATTTAAAAATAAAGTGGTGTGGGTAACGGGCGCATCGTCTGGAATTGGATTGGCTTTTGTGGAGCAACTTGTTTTAGCCAAAGCTAAAATAATCTTATCGGCACGCAATGAAGAAAAGCTTTTGGAAATTCAAAAAAAACTTAAACTTACCTCTGAAAATTCATTGGTTTTGCCTTTAGACATTACATCAAAAGAAGATTTTTCGGAAGAAGTAAATCTTGTGATTCAGCATTTTGGAAAAATAGATGTTTTGATAAATAATGCGGGGATTTCACAGCGAAGTGGTATTCGTCAAACCCAGTTTACGGTATACAAACAATTGATGGATATTAATTTTTTTGGAACGATCGCCTTGTCTTTGAGTGTATTGAAAATTTTTGAACAACAAAATTATGGACATTTTGCGGTGATTAGTAGTATTTCGGGGAAATTAGGTTCTCCTATGCGAGCAGGTTATTGTGCTTCAAAGCATGCATTACACGGATTTTTTGATGCATTGCGTTCGGAATTTTATCAAAACAATATTCAGGTAACGATGATTTGCCCTGGCTATATTCAAACTGAAATCTCTTTGAATGCTTTGAATTATGATGGACAAAAATTCAATAAAGCCGATACGAATCAAAAAAATGGATTATCGCCCGAAACTTGTGCAAAAAGAGGACTGAAAGCTATTTCGCAACAAAAAAATGAAATTTATATAGGCAAAAATGAAGTTCTTGGAGTTTATCTCAAGCGTTTTTTACCCGATTTATTAGTAAGAATTGTGCGTAAACATGCACCCAGATAGATTTATGTTTAATTTTTAATGAATCATCTACCCTTCACTCTCCAAAAGTTCGTTATACAAAGCTTCCAAGTCATTTTTCATCTGTTCGTATTTTTTGTATAATGAAGGATCTTTTTCGGCTTTTTCTATAAAATCAGGTTCATACATTTTTTCTTCGTATGATTTGATTTCTTTCTCCAATTTTTCGATGCGTTGTTCTAATTTTGCATTGTTTTTTGGTGCGGGTTTTTGACTTTGTTGTTGTGGGGCAAGAGCTTTCTTTTCAGGCTGTGGCGTACCGCTTTTTTCCGATTCAAATTGACGGAACGAATCCACTTTTTTCTTTTCCAAAAATTCATCAATTGTACCCAAATATTCTTTGATTCCATCAGGTGTAAATTCGTATGTTTTATTGGTAAGACCTTGAAGAAAATCCCTGTCGTGACTCACTACAATGAAAGTACCTTCAAAATTTTGAATGGCTTTTTTCAATACATTCTTGCTTCGAATATCCAAGTGATTGGTGGGCTCATCTAAAATAAGGAAGTTATATGGCGTCAACATAAGCTTGCATAATGAAAGACGACCTCTTTCCCCTCCGCTCAATACACGTACTTTTTTATCTACATCTTCACCACTAAAAAGAAATGCACCTAAAAGTGAACGAACTTGCGTACGCATATCGCCCACGGCTTCTTCGTCTATGGTTTCAAATACCGTTTTATTATTGTTCAAATCCACCGCTTGATGCTGTGCAAAATATCCTTTGAGAATATTATGTCCCCATTTTACTTCACCATCATAGCTGTCAATATCATTTGCAAGGACTTTTGCCAAAGTAGATTTTCCCATTCCATTTTTCCCTACAAAGGCTATTTTATCGCCACGATGTACTTCGAAACTAAATCCTTTTATGACATTTTTATCGCCATAATTTTTCTTTACTTCCATGGCTTCCAATATTACTTTACCCGAATGTTGTGCTTTTTGAAAGCGGATATTCATTTGTGTATTATCTTCGTCTTCTACTTCTATCACTTCCATTTTGTCCAGTTTTTTTATCAAAGATTGGGCAAAACTAGCTTTATTGGCTTTAGCTCTAAAACGATCAATATTTCGTTCAATTTGTTTGATTTGTTCTTGTTGATTTTTAAAAGCATTATTTAATTGTTCTCTTCGTTCTTTTCGTAATTCTAAATATTTACTGTAATTGGCGTTGTAATCTTCTATTTTCCCCAAAGTAACTTCAATAGTTCTATTGGTAACCGCATCCAAAAAGGCGATGTCGTGCGATACAAGAATAACGGCACCTTTATATTCTTTAAGAAAATTTTCAAGCCAATAAATACTTTCAATATCTAAGTGATTGGTAGGCTCATCTAGCAAGATTAAATCAGGTGCTTGAAGTAATATTTTTGCCAATTCTACACGCATTTGCCATCCACCACTGAGTTCGGTCATTTTCTTATTGAGATCCTCTCGCTCAAAGCCTAATCCTTTCAAAACACGTTCTATTTCTGCATCAATATTTGCAGTATCGTGCATATTAAGTTGATTTTGAACATCGCCCAATCGTTCGATAAGTTTCATATAAGCATCCGATTCGTAGTCTTCACGAGTTTCTAGTTGGTGTGTTATCTCTTGTAGTTCTTTTTCCATAGCCAAAATTTGGCTAAATGCGAGTTTTGTTTCATCAAATACCGATTTGGTAGATTTACTCTCCAAGTCTTGACTCAATAAAGCAATAGTACAATTATTTGGCATAGAGATACTACCACTTTCCGATTTGTATATGCCTGTTAGCAATTTTAAAAGCGTGGATTTTCCAGCACCATTTCTGCCTGTAAGACCAATTCTATCCTCTCTGTTGATTAGAAATGATACATTGTCTAGCAAAGCTCTTCCCCCAAATCGTAATGTAATATTGTTTACTGCTACCATCTATTCTATGTACGTTGTAATAAATATATGAAAAAAGCTACAAAAGTATGCATTTTTAATTTTTCGAAGTAAATCAAATTCAATTCAGAAAATATAATACGTTTTTTGTATGATTAAAGTTAAAAGATATTTAAGTATCAAATTAGAATAAATTTTATAAACATACAAACCAATTATAGATATTAAATATGCTATCATTGCAAATGGCGCTTATGGAACTGCCGTAAGAACTTTTAATAAACAATAAGAATATACTTATTTATTCATTTTAAAAGCTAAACATCTTATAGATGTTTAGCTTTTTTATTTAACACAGAATCAAATTTATTCGCTTATATTTGCAAACCGAAATTCGATATGAATTTATATGCAACCTGAGTCGGAAAAACCACTTTTTTCTAATAACTTGCCTGAAAATCAAGCAAATAATTTTCTTAAAAATTTTTTGTTAATCGCAGTAGGAATGCTAATTGCTTATTTTTTTATGAATAATAAGCCCAAAATAGTAAATCAATCTACAAAGTTTGATGAATTGTTAGATATCATTGAGCGAAATTATGTAGATACACTGGATTTTTCCATGATTGAAAATAAAGCAGTAGCCAATTTGTTAGCAACATTAGATCCTCATTCTATTTATATTCCCAAAGAGGATTTGATACAATCCAATGAGCCTTTGGAAGGCAATTTTGAGGGTATTGGAATAGAATTTTTTATAAGCAATGACACGCTGATTGTAGTAGCTCCTATCTCTGGAGGCCCATCTGAACTTGCAGGTATTAAATCCGGAGATAAAATTATTCAAATCAATGATACTATTGTTGCTGGAAAAAAAATTAGCAATGCCGATGTTTTTAAAAAATTACGAGGAAATAAAGGAACGGTTGTCAAATTAGGAATTATGAAACCTAATTCTAATAAAATTACACAGGTAGAAATTAAACGTAATACAATACAAGTAAACAGTGTAGAGAAAGGTATTTTGCTGAGTGATAAAATGGGATACATCAAAATTAATTCATTTGGCGAGAAGACTTATAATGAATTTAGAACGGAGCTCGCTTTATTAATAGAAAATAAAAAAATTGATAAACTGGTTATAGATTTACGACAAAACACAGGTGGATATTTAGAAACTGCCGTTTCTATTCTGGATGAATTGATAGATCAAAATAAATTGCTTGTATATACAAAAGGTCGTAATTATAATACCGAAAAATATATTACAAAAACAAAAGGATTGTTTGAAAGTGGCAAAATAGCAATTTTAATTGATGAAGGATCTGCAAGTGCTTCAGAAATTATGGCGGGAGCTATACAAGATTTAGACAGAGGTATTGTTGTGGGTAGAAGAAGTTTTGGAAAAGGGCTTGTACAAAGTCAAATTTCTCTAAGTGATGGAAGTGCCGTAAGACTTACTGTAGCAAAATATTATACCGCTTCAGGTAGAAATATACAAAAACCTTATAAAAATAATTTGGAATACGAAGAAGAAATATTAAAACGATATGAAAAAGGGGAATTTTTTAATGATAAAAAAATTAAAAATGAAGATACCTCTATTTTCTATACGCTTTCTGGAAGAAAAGTAAAAGGCGGCGGCGGTATATATCCCGATTATTTTGTATCGTTGGACACCAATTTTGATATACACAATTATTCAATTTTGCGAAGTATGATTCCCGATTTTATATACTCAAATCATACTCAATTCCTTAATTTATCTAAAAATTATTCTTCCATTGATGATTTTGAAGCAAAATTCCAAGTAGATGCTACTTTGATAAATACATTTTATCAGTTTGTGAAAAAGCAAAATGTATCTTATAAATTAAATAGGATCAATACGTTTGATAAGAAGTTGAAGATAACCTTAAAAGCATACATTGCAAAGCAATTGTATAAATCTGAAGGATTTTATACAATTACAAATAAAACAGACCAAGTAATTCAAAAATCAATTGAAGTATTAAATAAAAA
Organism: Chitinophagales bacterium; assembly: GCA_040383345.1. Taxonomy (GTDB): domain Bacteria; phylum Bacteroidota; class Bacteroidia; order Chitinophagales; family JADJOU01; genus CHPMRC01. The sequence goes on from JBEIDU010000013.1 coordinate 33,288, forward strand.
TTAATCCCTTAGAAATATGAACTTTCATCCTTTAAAAATTTCAAAACTAATAAGACTCACTCAAGATGCAGTGGAAATACAATTTACAATTCCAAGTGAACTTTCATCAAAATTTGTTTTTTCAGCAGGTCAATACATCAATATTCAGATAGAAATTGATGGAAAAAAAGAAAATAGATCATACTCTATTTGTTCATCAGAACGATCCAATGATTTTATAGCAATTGGAGTAAAAAAAATAGATAATGGAAAAGTAAGTACCTATTTGAATCAGAATATCAAAGAAAATGATACGATATCTGTGTCTGAGCCGTTAGGTAATTTCCTTTTGAAAAATAGTCAAGCCGCACAAGTATTTTTTGCAGGTGGTAGCGGAATTACGCCTATATTATCTATGATAGATAGCCTGCTTCATACTACTTCTCAAAATGTTTATTTGATTTTGAGTAATAAAAATGAAGCGTCTACAATGTTTTATCAAACATTACAATCATTTGCAAATCAATTTCCTTCTCGATTTGTATGGAATAATGTGATGACCCAAAATGGAGATTCGCGAATAGATATTCAAGCTGCTAAGTCTTTTATAAATTCTATTCCTGACTTTTCAAAATCACAATTTTATGCATGTGGTCCCAATGGCGTAATTAATGCTTTGGAAGATGCTTTAGTAGCGTTAAACGTATCAAAAGATCAATTTTCAAGAGAGTATTTTACGGCAAAAGATGCAGAAGATATGGAATCGGCTAGTGTAGCCAAAGGGAATGAAGCACCATTAGAAAAAGGACAAAAGGCAAAAGTCGAGATACGATTTGAAGGTAGAAATTATCAATTTGAATGTGGATTTAATGAAAAAATTATCGACGCCGCAATAGACGCTGGAGCAGAACCTCCCTATAGTTGTATGGTAGCGGCTTGTTGTACTTGTAGAGCGATGGTTAAAAATGGTTCGGTAGAAATGTTGGATAAAGATAGTTTGTCGCAAAAAGAAATTGAAAAAGGATATGTCTTGTCATGCCAAGCACTGCCTAGAACACAAGAAGTATTCTTGAATTTTGATGAATAAGTTTTGCACGTATTGTGAATACTAAAAAAAATAATTAAAAATAAAAAACAATAATTTTGTAACTATTATAAATCATATAGAATGAAAGAAGTATATATAGTAGCTTATGGTAGAACACCCATAGGAAGTTTCAATGGAAGTTTATCTTCAAAATCAGGAGTGGAATTGGGCAGTATTGCAATTAAAGGTGTAATGGAACGTGCAGGAATCTCTGGAGATCAAGTAGAAGAAGTAATTATGGGTAATGTCCTTCAAGCCAACAATGGACAAGCACCAGCACGTCAAGCAGCTTTAAATGCAGGTGCTGGAATGAGTACAGCATGTACTACCATCAATAAAGTATGTGCTTCAGGACTAAAATCAATCGCATTGGCTGTACAATCTATTCAGTTAGGAATTTATGATGTAACTATTGGAGGTGGTTTTGAAAGTATGACTAATTCTCCTTATTATATTCCAAATGGAAGAAATGGTTATAGATACGGAAATGGTGAAATTATAGATGCTATTGTTCGTGATGGTCTCCAAGATCCATTTAAGAAAAATATGATGGGAAATGTAGCTGAAATTTGTGCTAAAAAATATAATTTTAGCCGTGAACAACAAGATGAATATGCTACAAATTCATATAAAAGAGCCCAAGCAGCATATGAAAAAGGACAATTCAAAGATGAAATTATTCCAGTAGAAATTCCTCAAAGAGGAGGCGAATCTAAATGGGTAATGGAAGATGATGAGTACAAAAATATTAAATGGGATAAAGTAGCTACCGTAAAGCCTGCTTTTGAAAAAGAAGGAACTGTAACGGCAGTAAATGCTTCAAAAATTAATGATGGAGCAGCGGCAATGGTTTTGATGAGTAAAGAAAAAATGGAATCGTTGGGATTGAAACCCATTGCAAAAGTAATAGGATATGCCGATGCAGAGCAAGATCCAGATTGGTTCACTACTACACCAGCAATTGCTATACCAGCAGCGGTAAAAAGAGCGGGATTACAAATGAGCGATATTGATTTCTTTGAAATTAATGAAGCTTTTTCAGTAGTAGCATTAGCAAATTTACAAGAAATGAATTTGGATATCAATAAAGTAAATGTTCAAGGTGGTGCAGTATCATTGGGGCATCCAATTGGAGGTTCTGGTGCTAGAATTGCTTGTACGTTGGTATCTGTATTGAAAAATAATAATGCGAAATATGGTGTAGCTGGTATTTGTAATGGAGGAGGAGGCGCTACGGCTTTGGTAATAGAAAATATACAATAAAATAAATAGAAAAATCGTATGACACCAGCCATTTTACTTTTAGAAGATGGAAGTATTTTTAAAGGTAACTCTGTAGGAGCTGCTGTAACCAAAATTGGAGAATTGTGCTTCAATACAGGAATGACAGGATATCAAGAGCTCTTTACTGATCCTAGTTATTATGGACAAATGCTTGTAATGACTTCCAATCATATTGGTAATTATGGTGTACATGAGTTAGAACAAGAATCAAGTAGTCCCAAGATTTTTGGAATGATTTGTCGTGAATTTTCTGATAAATCATCTAGACCTTCAGCAAATGAAGAATTAGCTAGTTTTTTTATACGAAATAACATTCCTGCAATTGAAGGAATTGATACGAGATATTTGGTGCAATATATCCGAAAAAATGGTAGTATGAATGCTTTAATATCCTCGGATATAGATAATTTAGATGCATTAAAGAAGCAATTGAATGAATCTCCAAAAATGAAAGGCTTAGAGCTAGCTAGTAAAGTTAGTACTTCAGAATCGTATGAATTAGGTAATACCAATGCTAAATACAAAATAGCTGTCTATGATTTTGGAGTTAAGCAAAATATTTTGAATTGTTTTGTAGAGCGCGATTGTTTTTTAAAGGTTTTTAATGCCAAAACACCTTTTGAAGAAATTGAAAAATGGAATCCAGATGGCTTGTTTTTATCTAATGGTCCTGGAGATCCTGAACCCATGAATTATGCTATTGAGAATGTAAAAAAAGCGATGGCAAAAGATCTTCCAATATTTGGGATATGTCTCGGACATCAGTTATTAGCCTTAAGCGTAGGAGCTAAAACCTACAAACTCCATAATGGACATAGAGGGATCAATCATCCTGTGAAAAATTTGATAAATGGCAAAAGTGAAATTACGTCACAAAATCATGGATTTGGAGTAGATGATGAGTCCTTGAAGCCATTGTCTAATGTAGAAATTACTCATATTAATCTCAACGATAATACTATTGAAGGGATAAGAATTAAAAATAAACGAGCTTTTTCTGTTCAATATCATCCTGAAAGCAGTCCAGGTCCTCATGACAGTAGGTATTTGTTTGATGATTTCTTAAAAATGCTTAAATAGCCCAAGTTGTCTATTTTTTTGATTTAGAATATTCAAAAAGCACTATATTTGTTTTTTTTTATACAATCAATGACAAAAATTGCAGTAATAGGACTTGGATACGTAGGCTTGCCATTGGCTAGGCTTTTTGCTACGAAGTATTCTGTAGTAGGATTCGATATAAATACCAAGAGAATAGGGGAATTAAAACAAGGAAT
>JBEIDU010000014.1:0-35682 GCA_040383345.1 Chitinophagales bacterium
CCATCATAAAAAAAATCCGCTTCTTTTCCTAGCCCTGCATAGCCAATATTCCATATCAAAGCGCTATATTCCTTATCTTGAATAGAGTCAATTGCTTGGGCGTTGTCGTTTATTGAAATGGATTCTATTGTAGCTGGATTGAAATACGTTATTTTTGCATACACTATGTTTCCAATGATGTATATCAACACTAAAACTACAAGAATCACTATAATTTTTACAAGCATTTTCATCTGATTGATTTTATAATTATTAATTTAAATGAATTTTGCATAGAATATGCTTCAATTCCTTTGTCTGCTACAAAGATAAGATACATTGGTTTATTAGATATGTAAAAATTTTTTAAGAATATATTTTGGAGTTTTAAAAAAAAGTGTCGTACCTTTACAGAATTATTTATTAACTCAATACATTACAAAATGGAAAGACATCAAGGAACTGTCAAGTTTTTCAACGTTGAAAAAGGATTCGGATTTATCAAACACAGCGATTCTGATAAAGAAACGTTTGTACACAAAAGTGCTTTAACTAAAATTATCAAAGAAGGTGATGAAGTTGAGTTTGAATTACAACAAGGAAACAGAGGTATGAATGCTGTTAATGTTCAAATCATAGGATAAGAATAATTTTAATATTCATTAAGTGTTACCATGGCTACTCTTCATTGAGTAGCCATTTTTTTTTGTGTCAATTCTTTTGGGAAAAATCACTTAATTTTGCATTAAATATTTATTAAATTGAAAAAAACAAAAGTAGTTGTTGGTTTGTCTGGAGGCGTAGATAGTAGCGTTACTGCTGCACTATTGCTAGAACAAGGATATGATGTTGTAGGGATTTTTATGCGAAATTGGAATGATAGCTCTGTGGTTATCAATAATGATTGTCCGTGGATAGATGATAGCAATGATGCGTTGCTTGTGGCAGAGAAGTTGGGGATTCCTTTTCAAGTGCTCGATTTGTCGGCAAAATACAAAGAGCGAATTGTAGATTATATGTTTGCCGAATATGAAAATGGACGGACTCCAAATCCCGATGTATTGTGCAATCGTGAAATAAAATTTGATATTTTTTTGAATGCGGCTATGCAAATAGGTGCCGAATTTGTAGCTACGGGGCATTATTGTAGAAAAGTGAGTGAAATTAATGAAAAAGGTGAGACAATTCATCGATTGCTTTCGGGTGTGGATACCAACAAAGATCAGAGTTATTTTCTTTGTCAATTGACACAGCAGCAGTTGTCCAAAGCCTTATTTCCCATAGGAAATCTTTGGAAACACGAAGTGCGTGAAATTGCTAAAAAATATAATCTAATTACAGCGGATAAAAAAGACTCGCAAGGGCTTTGTTTTATAGGAAAAGTGAAGTTGCCTACTTTTCTTCAACAACAATTAGTTCCTAAAAAAGGAAATATTATTGAAATTCCTAATGAAGAAACCTATTTTCATTATGAAAATGATTCAATTGAAGAGTTGTCAAAAAAATGGTATTTTGAACCAAAAATGGGCAAAAAAGTAGGCGAGCATACTGGCGTTCAATTTTATACCGTAGGTCAACGAAGAGGTTTGGGCGTAGGTGGAACGGGTTTGCCTTTATTTATATTAGAAAAGGAAGTTTCGGGCAATATTTTGTATGTAGGAAGAGGAGAGGAGCATCTTGGATTGTCTCGAAGAGGATTATTGATTCAAAATAAAGATATTCATTGGATTCGCGAGGATTTAACCTTGCAAAATAGTGAAGAAATGGTTGCGTGGGTTCGTATTCGATACAGACAGCCCCTTGAAAAAGCAACATTGTATAAAAAAGAAGATGGACTTTATATAATTTTTGAAAATAGTATCAGTAGTATAGCTAGCGGACAATTCGCAGCTTGGTATATCAATGAAGAATTGATAGGTAGTGGGGTGATATATTAGAAAATAGATTTTAGATATTAGAATCTAGATGTTAGATTTGTCGTATACAACGTCTTTTGTCTATCAAGGTTATAACTCATCTTCAATAAAAAAAAGCGCTTCCTATAAGGAGCGCTTTTTAGTTTATACATCTATATTTGCGTAGGTAGCATTTTGTTCAATGAATTCCCTTCTAGGAGGTACTTCATCGCCCATAAGCATTGAGAATACTCTATCGGCTTCTACCGCATTGGCTATATTTATTTGTTTCAAAATTCGTGTATCTGGATTCAATGTAGTTTCCCATAATTGTTCAGGATTCATCTCTCCAAGACCTTTGTATCGTTGAACCATTACACCGCCGCCGCTTTCACCACCTACTTCTTTGATAGCTACATCTCTTTGAGCATCGTTCCAGCAATATTGCATTTTTTTACCTTTTTTTACTTGATAAAGTGGTGGTGATGCTACATAAATATAACCACTCTCTACCAAAGGACGCATATATCTGAAGAAAAATGTCAAAATCAATGTCGTAATGTGGCTACCGTCTACGTCGGCATCACACATGATGACTATTTTGTGATAGCGAAGTTTTTCAATATTCAATTTCTTTTGGTCATCTTCTGTACCTATACTTACTCCAAGAGCCGTAAAAATATTACGAATCTCTTCATTTTCATATATTTTATGTTCCATTGCTTTTTCGACGTTGAGGATTTTTCCTCTCAAAGGCATAATCGCTTGAAACTTTCTATCTCTACCTGTTTTGGCTGTACCACCCGCCGAGTCTCCCTCTACAAGGAATATCTCACTCTTTCCGGGGTCTTTTTCAGAGCAGTCAGCCAATTTCCCTGGCAACCCACTTCCTGTCAAAACCGTTTTGCGTTGTACCAACTCTCTTGCTTTTTTGGCGGCGTGTCTTGCATTTGCAGCTATCATTACTTTTTCAATAATGATTTTAGACTCTTTTGGATTTTCTTCTAAGTAATAATCCAAAACTTTAGCTACCGCTTGTGATACTACGGTGGTTACTTCTTGATTGCTCAATTCATCTTTGGTCTGGCTTCGGAACTGTGGATTAGGCACTTTTACCGATACCACCGCTGTAAGTCCTTCTCTAAAATCTTCACCTGAAAGCGTTACTTTCAGTTTGTCAAACAATTTGTTTTTATCGCCATAATCTTTCAAACACTTAGAAATAGCTCTTTTGAAGCCCCCTACGTGCGTTCCTCCCATCAAAGTTTGGATATTGTTGGCAAATGAAAATATATTCTCTGAATAACTATCGTTGTATTGGAAGGCTACTTCTACTACTACACCTTCATTTTCACCTGTAATATGAATGGGGCTTTGCAAAAGAGGCACTCTACTTCTGTCCAAATAATTAACAAAATCTACCAAGCCTTTTTCACTCAAATAGGTTTCGCTTCTATGTTCGCCGTTTTCATCTTTCGTTCTACGGTCTTCCAAAATCAATTTTACGCCTTTGTTCAAAAATGAAAGTTCTTTCATTCTATTGGCCAAAACGTCGTATCTAAATTCCGTAGTGTCAAATATGGTAGCATCGGGCTGAAAAATAACCGTAGTTCCTGTATCTTCCGCTACACCTGTTTCTTTTACCTCATACAAAGGCTTTCCACAGCTATATTCTTGTTGGAATATTTTCCCATCTCTATGAACAATAGCGGTAAGATGCGAAGACAATGCATTCACACACGAAACCCCTACACCATTCAATCCTCCAGATACTTTATAACTATTTTTGTCAAATTTTCCTCCCGCGTGCAACTCCGTCATTACAAGCTCCAACGCACTTCTACCCGAATCTTTTTGAATCCCAGTAGGAATCCCTCTACCATTATCTTTGATAGAGATAGAACCATCTTCCAAAATACTCGTTGTAATTTCCGAGCAATAACCCGCCAAAGCCTCGTCGATAGAGTTATCCAAAACCTCATTTACGAGATGATGCAATGCCCTACTATCCGTACCTCCAACATACATTCCCGGACGAATCCTTACGGCTTCTAGTCCTTTGAGCGCCTGAATACTATCCGCGCCATAATTACCATTTTGTTCTTCTATTTCTTTTACTTGATTTTCGCTCATGTACTTATTTAGTCTTTTTATTTAAAAACAACATACAAATATACGTGTTTTTTATCAAATATTTTCATTAAAATACAACAATGTTGATAACTAAAAAATAAATAAAGAATTATCTCAAAAACGGCGGATTGAGGAGAGATTGGATGAATATTTGAATGGATTCAGGTCGATATAAAATCGTGGCTATTATCCCAAAGATCGCACCTGTGAGGTGTGCACGATGTCCAATATTATCGCGTCCGTTTTTGCCCATATAGTAGGAGTATCCTATGTAGAATACCGCCAAAAGGATAAAATATACGGGAATAATAAAGTATATATACACCATGCCCCAAGGATCAAACAGCACTAAAGCAAACAAGCTGGCTGCCACAGCGCCACTAGCACCTATAGAGTCATAGTAAGGATTGTTTTTGTTGATAAAATAGTCGGGGAGTGCAGAGGCTATAAGCGCCAAGAAATAAAAAAAGATGAAAAATGGCGAAAAAATATTTTCTGTAGCATCTTTCACAAAATATAGTGTGAGCATATTGAATAACAAATGTGAAAAATCAGCATGAATAAATCCATGAGTAATGAATCGATAATATTCTCCATATCGTTGAATTCGATAGGGTTTGAAAGAATATTTTTCAATAAATATGGGGTTTTGAAAGCAGTAAAAAGAAAATAATGCCGTAGCAAGGATTAATAATGTTGCCATTTATATAATTCTATTGATCAAATAATGTATTTTGAATAGCGGGTGGTTGTTTGCCTAGGTGTGTGTAGGCTCTTTCGGTAGCTTCGCGGCCTCGTGCAGTTCTGTTGATAAATCCTTCTTGTATCAAGAATGGTTCGTATACTTCTTCTATAGTACCTGGTTCTTCGCCAACAGCGGTAGCTATGGTATTGAGTCCTACGGGACCTCCTTTAAATTTTTCAATCAATGTTGTAAGAATGCGATTATCCATTTCGTCCAATCCAAATTCGTCAACATGTAAAGCGTCTAGAGCAAACTTTGCAATTTCGAAGTTAATTTTTCCATCGCCTTTAATTTGTGCGAAATCACGCACGCGTTTGAGTAATAAATTGGCAATACGAGGCGTGCCACGGCTTCTACGAGAAATTTCGATAGCGGCTTTGGGTTCTATTTCGGTCTGGAGCAATTGTGAAGAGCGTGTAATGATGCCTGCCAATACTTCCAATGTGTAATATTCCATGCGGATATTGATCCCAAATCGTGCTCTGAGCGGCGAAGTAAGCAAGCCCGAACGTGTAGTGGCGCCAATCAACGTAAAGGGATTGAGCGAAATCTGAACCGAACGAGCATTGGGACCTGTATCTATCATGATATCTATCTTGTAGTCTTCCATAGCGGAATATAAATATTCTTCTACCACAGGACTCAAACGGTGACTTTCATCGATGAAAAGCACGTCGTGGTCTTGAAGATTGGTAAGTAATCCTGCTAAATCACCTGGTTTTTCAAGAACAGGGCCTGAGGTAATTTTTATGTTAACATCCAATTCGGATGCGATAATATTTGAGAGCGTAGTCTTGCCTAATCCGGGAGGGCCATGTAAAAGGACGTGGTCCAATGCTTCAGCACGCTGTTTGGCGGCTTGGATAAATATCTCTAAATTTTGAATGGACTGTTCCTGACCTGTAAAATCCGTCAAACGCTTGGGACGTAGCGCCTTGTCTATGTCTTTTTCTTCATTATTTAGCTCAAAAAGTTCTTTTTTTGGATTCACTTCCATACGATCGCAAAGTTACAAATATTTTAAGAAAATAATTAAAATTCTATCCAAGTGTCATTGGTACAAAATTTCTTGAACCACGTGACTTGTCTTTTTGCGTAATTTCGAGAATGTTGTTTGATTTTGTCAATAACTTCCTCTTTGGACGTTTCGTTTTCAAAAAAGGGTAACCATTCTTTGTAGCCTACTGTGTTCAAAGCATTGAGATGAAAATAAGGGAGAAGGCACTTCACTTCTTGTTCCAAGCCCATTTCGATCATCTGATCTACTCGCTGGTCTATTCGGCTGTAGAGTTCTTTTCGCTTTCTATTCAGTACGATATTTTCTATTACAAAGGGTCTTTTTTTTGGTTCAAAGGTCTTGAAATCGCTCCATTTTTTGCCTGTGGCGTAAAAAATCTCTAATACACGCTGTAATCGTCTAGTATTTAAAATATCCATCGATTCATACGATTCAGGGTCTATTTTTTTTTACTTTTTCTTGAATAATTTCGATAGGTTGAGACGCTAATTCAGTATCCACTTTTGCTCTAATTTCGTTTGAAATTTCGGGCATTTCATCTAGCCCAAATCGAATGGCATTGAGGTACAATCCTGTTCCACCGCATAATACAAGAGTATCTTTTTCTTCAAATATTTTTTTAATCAAAGCTAAAACTTCTTTTTCATAGTCATTGACCGTGAATGGTACTTGAATAGATTTATTTGCAATAAAATGATGGGAAACGGCTTGTAATTCTTCGTTTGACGGGCGTGCCACACCAATATTCAATTCTTTGTAGATTTGACGGCTGTCAAAAGAGATAATTTCGGTATGATATTTTTGTGCTAGTTCAATAGCAAAAGCCGTTTTTCCCACTGCTGTAGGCCCAGATACACAAATTACTTTTTTATTCATTAGATGCAGCTATAGTTGAAAGTCCAAGATTTTTAGCAATTTCAAACATTAATTGTTTGGCTTCTTCAAAATTATTTTGAATTTTTCCTTCCAAAATAGCCTCTTTAATTTCATTTTTGATTATACCTACTTCTTTACAAGGCTTTAGTTGAAATGTCTCCATTATGAGTTCTCCTGAAACAGGCGGCTGAAAATTTTTGATTTGATCGCGGGTTTCTACTTCTATTATTTTTTCTTTTACTTTTTCCAGGTTTAGAATATATTTTTTAACTTTTTCTTCATTTTTACTGGTAATATCAGCTTTACAAAGTGTTAATAAATCCTCGATATCATCGCCTGCTTCAAAAAGTAATCTTCGAATGGCACTATCAGTGATAGTTTCTTTGGTCAATGCAATAGGACGTAAATGTAAAAATATTAGCTTTCTTACGTAATCCAAATTTTTGTCCAATGGTAGTTTTAGATTTTTGAAGATTTTAACAACCATTTTGCTACCTAAAACTTCGTGTCCATGGAAAGACCAGCCATTTTGTTCATTGAATTCTTTTGTCTGAGGTTTAGCGATATCGTGTAATAATGCTGCCCATCTAAGCCATAGATTAGATGTGAATGGCGCTATATTATCTATCACTTTTAGGGTATGATAGAAATTGTCTTTGTGGCCTTTTCCATTGTGTTCTTGAACACCATGTAGCAGTTTTAACTCTGGTAGAACATAATCTAGTAAGCCACTTTTAAATAATAAGTCTAAACCAATTGAAGGTTTTGGAGATAATAAAATTTTATTTAGTTCTGAATGAATTCGTTCTTTGGAGATGATCTCGAGTCTATGTGCATTTCGTTTTATAGCTTCAAACGACTTAGCTTCTATTTCAAAATTCAATTGACTGGCAAAACGGACGGCTCGCATCATCCGCAAGGGGTCATCCGAATAGGTAATGTCTGCATCAAGGGGTGTTTTGAGGCAACGATTTGTTATATCATTTTTACCATGATATAAATCTAAAAGTTCGCCAAAATCAGCTTCGTTAAGACTAATAGCCATACAGTTAATCGTAAAATCTCTTCGAGAAATATCTTCTTCTATAGTGCCGTCTTCTACAAGTGGTTTTCTACTATCCCTCTGATAGCTTTCTTTTCGTGCACCAACAAATTCATATTCAAATCCATCGTGAACAAACTGTGCGGTACCAAAATTTTTGAAATAATTGACATGAATTTTGGGTGAAATAGCCGCCGCTACTTTTTTGGCAAATTCAATCCCATTGCCCTCTACTACTATATCAATGTCTTTACATGGTCTTTCTAAATAAAAATCACGCACCCAACCACCAACTGCATAGGCTTTGATGTTTTGCTCAAAGGCAATTTTTTTACAGGCATTGAAAAAAGGGGAATTGAGCGTATCTTTCATGAAAATATTGATCTTCAAAAATACTGGGTTTTAGACTAAATGATTAAATTAAATCGAATAAATTCTTAACTCCCATATATCTAGTAGTATGAAACCCTTCAGCAAATTGAACACCAATCGATTTTCCCAAAATTAAATTTTGTGATTTAATCATTTCTAAAAATGATTTATCAGATATAAATGTATTGGGCTCATCGGTTTCAGGATTAAAAAATTGACTTTTAAACGCCTTAATTGCTTCTAATTTTATATCCATAAATTCTGATATGTCAATAACAAAGTCAGGCTCCAAAAAATTTGATTGTATATAGCTGTATACCGCTTTGGGTCGCCAAGCTTTTTGAGGATTAGTTTCAGTTTTTGTTTCAATTTTAGATAGTCCTGATGCAAAACAAGCTTTTTGAACCATTTTATTACCTTTTTGATGATCTGGATGTCGGTCTTCTTTAGCATTACAAATTACAATCTCCGGCTGATACTTTCGGATTATTTCAATTATTTTTATGACATTTTCTTCCGAATTTTCCACCCATATGTCTTTCATTTTTAAATTTTCTCTAAAAGAAACACCTAGTATATTTTTAGCATTTTCAGCTTCTTCAAGCCGTAAAATGGCATTGCCTCTAGTTCCCAATTCACCTTGAGTTAAATCACAAATGGCTACTTTTTTGCCAAGAGAAATGTGTTTAGCTAGTGTGCCTGAACAACTCAGTTCTACATCATCTGGATGTATTCCAAATGCAAGTATATCAATTTTAAAAGGATTCATTTTTTTAACTATTGGTTTTTAAACAATATAAAGTTCAATATAGTTCGATTTATTTGAAAATAAGCGAAAAAAGGGCTATTTCATATAAATTTAGATTTAAATAAATTATCGCTTCTTTTTAATTTTGTAAGTAAAATCAAAACAATGATTAATGCTATAATTATTGATGAAGAAGTAAAAAGTATGGTTAATCTTGAGACTATGCTAAAGATTCATTGTCCAGAAGTATATATTGTAGCTAAAAAGCACAATGTTTTTGCTGGCTTTGAAGCTATTAGAACGCTATCGCCTCAATTAGTTTTTTTAGATGTAGATATTTCCCCTTATACTGCATTTGATTTATTGCGAATGTTTGATCATATTAATTTTAGTGTTGTGTTTTTAGCAGAATTTGATCATTTTGCGCTAGAGGCTATAAAATTCTCTGCTCTTTATTATATTCTCAAACCAATAAAATCTGAAGAATTAATTGAAGCAGTAAATCGAGCTAAATTAAAGAAAAATTTCAATGATAAATTGAATGTAAATTATTCTAATGAGAAAGATAAAAGGGAAATTACATCAATTATTATTCAAACACATCGAGGTTCTATAATCATTAATATTTTTGATATTATTTACATAAAAGCTCAAAATAATTATTCTACTTTTATTTTAAAAACCGGTGAGCGAATTATGGCATCAAGAAGCTTGAAGAATTATGAGAATATCTTGTCATGTAGCGGGTTTTTTAGATGCCACAGAGCATTTCTAATCAATCTGCATAATTTGCCTAATTCAATTCAAATAAAAGCTGAATATTTAATAATGTCTAATGGGGATTTAGTCGCTTTATCTGTTCGAAGAAAAGAAGATTTTTTCAAAAAAATTAATACAATTAGATAATATTAACTTCCCGCTCCAATTCAATTCCATATTTGTTTTTTACAAATTCGATAATCGTTTGTGAATAATTAAATATCTCTTCGCCCGTTGCATTGCCATAATTCACAATTACAAGAGCTTGTTTGGCGTGACTGCCTGTATTGCCAACTATTTTTCCTTTGAAACCACTCTGTTCTATAAGCCATCCTGCGGGTATTTTTATGCCATTTGTATCAGGATAATGAGGCATATCAGGATAGGAATGATGTAATTCATTGAAAAGAGATGTTGAAATTACAGGGTTTTTGAAAAAAGAGCCCGCATTACCCAATTCACTTGGATTTGGGAGTTTGCTACTTCTAATTTCTATGACAGCATTAGAAACATCTTTTGGGGTAGGCGTATCAATGCCCTTCTCCTCCAATATTTTTTTAATATCGCCGTAATTGCAGTTTACCGCTCTTTTTTTATCTAATTTGAAGTAAACTTCGAAGATAAAATATTGATTTTTTAATTTTCGCTTGAAAATACTTTCTCTGTAGCCAAATTCACAAGCTTCGTTTGTGAAAGATTCTAGTTCGCCTGTACTTAAATTTAGCGCTATAACTTTCGTACACCAATTTTTGATTTCTTCGCCATAAGCGCCGATATTTTGCATAGGTGCGGCGCCCACACTACCAGGAATTAAGGATAAATTCTCAAGTCCAAAAAAGCCTTTCTCAAGAGTCCATAAAACCAAATCGTGCCAATTTTCACCTGATTTTACAGAAATTTCGGCTGTATTTTCATCTTCGTATAGAGTTTCGATACCTTTTAATTGATTTTGGATTACTAAGCCATCAAAATCTTTTGTGAAAAGCACATTGCTCCCGCCACCCAAGAATAAAAAAGGTTTTTGGCTAAGTTGTGGTATCAGTAATTTTATATCCTCAAAACTACTTATAGAGCTGAATTCCGAAGCATTGATAGCAATGCCAAATGTATTAAAAGGTTTGAGGGATATATTTTTTTGAATTTCCAAAATAGTAAGTTTTAATAATTAAAAATTCGATTCCAAAGAGCAGTCAAGGCTTGATTTAGCTCACCTTTTTTAAATTTTTCCTGAGGAAGAATTGAGTAAGTACCTTTATTGTTCTTGTAAAGTTTATAATAAAAACGGAACGATTCTTCAATATTTTTTTTTGTAAAATCTTGTCGTCCCCATTTTGTAACATAGAAATTCAACGTATCATTTTCGCCTTTTGCCATCATATATTTCCCTTGTGAAAACCACAAAAGTGTTTCCATTTCTGGACTTTTATAGTTATTTTTCAAGTGTTCATTTTTTGGATAGGAATGAAATTCTATAGTTTTACTTTTTTGTAAAATGGAATATTCCGAAAAAATTACATTTGAATCTTGTTCAATGACGCCAGCCCATAAAAAATTATTAAAGATAGTAGGCGAAGTGCTTAAGCTATTATATGAAATATGTTGTTCCTTCAATGCTTTTTCAAAGGTGTTGTGAACATGATACTTGAAGCCAAAAGTCAACAACATATAGCTACAACTTATAATAAGTGAGGCTTTTAGAAACCTGAATCGCAATGGATTTTCTTTTTTTATAAATAAGCAAGCGCCTAAAAATAATAAGAATGGAAGTGTATATAAAGGATCTACTACAGAAATATTGTTAAATCCTACTAAATAATTGCTAAATGGCTGAAACATCTGTGTTCCATATGTAGTAAAACAATCTAAAATGGCGTGTGTAAATAAGCCCCAAAACCATAAGGAGTAAAACTCTTTGAAACTATATTTTTTCTTAAAAATAACATAACATAAATACGCAAATGGAATTGCTAAAAAGAAATGAACAAAGGTGGCATGTGAATATGAACGATGTATTTGAAGTTTGAGCACTTCGTCATTTGTAAATAAGTTTGTAAGAACATCTAAATCGGGAATAGTTCCCGCAATAGCTCCAATTATTTGAGCTTTGTTGCCAATTTTTCGTCCCATAAGTGCTTCTCCAACGGCTGCACCAAGAACAATTTGGGTTAAACTATCCATTGTATTATTTTATCTCTACTAAGAAATAATTTTTTTTTCCTTGTTGAACTAGAATGATAGAATTATGAATAATATCTTTTTCTGAAATGATGTATTCCAAACTAATTTTTGTTTTATTGATACTAATCGCATTTTCAGTTAGTTTTTGGCGTGCTTGTCCATTTGAAGGGAAAATAGCCGTGTCATCTACCAAAAATGAAATTATTTCTCGAGTATCAATAACTTTTTCTCTTACAATTTCATGTCTAGGTACGCCTTCAAATATTTCTAAAATAGTTTCTTTGCTCATTTCTTTTAGCGCATCGATAGAACTATTGCCAAATAAGACTTGAGACGCTTTGATAGCTATATCCAAATCTTCTTTTGAATGCACTAATATTGTCAATTCTTCCGCCAACGATTTTTGTAAAATACGAAGATGTGGCTCTGCAGCGTGTTGTTTTTCCATTTCTTCAATTTCAGGAATCGATTTAAATGAAAAACGTCTATTCAAATCTTTTGCTTCTTCATCGGAGCGATTGAGCAAAAATTGATAAAATCTATAAGGAGATGTTTTCGTAGGGTCCAACCATACATTTTCACCCGTTGCTGTTTTTCCAAATTTTGAGCCATCGGCACGTGTCACTAGGGGAGAGGTAATCGCAAATCCCTTTTCGCCTTTCATTCTGCGTATCATTTCTACGCCCGTGGTGATATTTCCCCATTGGTCGCTTCCGCCCATTTGGAGTTTACAGTTAAATTTATCAAAAAGATGCAAAAAGTCATATCCTTGAATCAATTGGTACGTAAATTCGGTGAAAGAAAGCCCCGTTTCCAAACGATTTTGGACACTGTCTTTGCTCATCATATAGCCAATTGTAATATGTTTGCCCACTTCACGGATAAAATCCAAAAAAGTCCAATCTCTAAACCAATCGTAGTTATTCACAAGAAGTGCATCTTTTGGACCTTCGCCAAACTGAATAAATTTGGAAAGTTGATTTTTGATGCCTTGAATATTTTTATCCAAAATTTCGTCGTTGAGCAATTGACGCTCCTCCGTTTTTCCTGTAGGGTCTCCCACACGTCCTGTAGCGCCTCCCATCAATGCAATAGGGCGAATGCCAGCCAATTGCATACGTTTAAGAAGAACGATTTGCTGAAAGGAACCTAAATGCAATGAATCAGCTGTAGGGTCAAAGCCGATATAACCCGCAGCATTGGCCGATGCCAAATACTCTTCGGTACCTGCTACCATATCCTGAAACAATCCTCGCCACTTAAGTTCTTCAATAAAGTTCATACGTATTTTCAAATTTTAAAAGAACGCAAATTTACTATTTTTCTTTGATTTAGGGTGAAATTATATAAAATGAATTGATAAAAAAGAATCGTTAGAAACAGAACCTATTATATTTGTTTTATGAATTGGAAAGAAAATTTCAAAAAAATAAATAGTTTTGATTTTTGGCTCATACATATTGCTTTTGCATTAATTATAGGACTTCAAGCCTATTTTTATAGAGAAAGTACGTGTATTATGGACAATGCGTATTATCTATTTGATATGATTAATAGGGAAGCATTTACCATTCCGCACAATCGATTTATAGCTGTTTTTGCTGAATTTTTGCCTTGGTTGGCTATCAAGTTGCACTTGCCTTTGAAATGGGTTTTGATAGGATTTAGTGTTAATTTTTTAGCGACTACGTATTTGATATTTTTATGGATTTGGAAGCAAACAAATGATATTACAAATGGCTATTTTTTGCTATTGAGTGCTATATTTTTAGGACATCACCAGTTTTTTTTTAGAAGTCCCGAATATATTGCTATTCCTATTTGTTTTTGGTTTTATATTTCTTTGCAGCAGCTCAATATTCATAAAAATATGTTCAATTATTTACAATCATTTATATTGTTGTTAATCCTTGTTTGGGGCTCACATACAATGATTTATGTAATTGTTTTATATGTTTTATTGCTACATTTATATCAGAATGTAAATGAACGAAAACGCTTGTTTGAATTTATTATATTTTTTTTCGTATTCATTTTTCTAAAGAAAAAATTAGTGCCTATTAATGGATATGAACAAAGCAAAATCGATATATTTTACAATTCGTTAGCTCATTGGAAAGATATTCGAAAATCCAACTTTTTAAATTTTTTCAGAGAAGTTTATCGAATGAATTATTTTTATAATCTCACAAATTATATACTTTTAATTTCGGTTGTTTTGGCAATTTATAAGAAACGATTTATTGAAATTTTAATGGCCATTTTGTTTGTGGCAGGTTTATTTTTCATCAATTCTATAATGTTTTTAGAGGAAAATAATACCTATATGCATTATGAATTGTATTTTTATATGATTTCTTCAATAGTGTTACTTTTTTATTATCAAAATAGTTCACATTCTATTGTCCTCAAGCGGATTAGTGCGGTTTACTTTATGTTGTTAGGGGTGTTTTTTTTGTTTCAAACGAGTGATTATTTCAAATCAAGGTATGATTATTTGGAACAAATTCTTTTATCTTCGGATAAATCAAAAATTGCCGTAGAAGCTAAGCAACTCAATTGGTATAAGTTATCCAATAGTTGGGCCATTGATGTTGAAACTATTTTTATCAGTAGCTTGATTGGAAAAACAAAGACGTTATACCCAATAGAAAATACTAAAGATTTGAACACAGAAGATTCAACTTTAATTTTTTCTACATTTAAACACCATCAAAGTGATAACTTAAATAAAACGTATTTTAATCTTTCAAGTGAAAGATATACGGTTATGTCTTTGTCTAAGGATTAATCATTCACTAGAACGTGATTTTTTAACTTTGTAATAAATCGCTTATTATTTGGGAAAATAAAAAAGAGATGGCAAAACCATCTCTTTATATGTTTGAAATATAATTTTACAAAATGTTACATCATTTCGTAAATTCCTGCAACACCTTGTCCGCCTCCCACACAAGCTGTTACCATACCATATTTTTGATTTCTACGAATCAATTCATTGAATAATTGAACCGAAAGTTTTGCGCCCGAACAGCCCAGTGGATGACCGAGTGCAATAGCTCCACCATTGACATTAACAATATTTGTATCTATTTCTGGAAGATTTTTGAGCACTGCCAAACTTTGCGCCGCAAAAGCCTCGTTCAATTCAATCAAATTTATATCTTTATAAGAAAGTCCAGCTTGCTTAAGCGCCAAAGGAATAGCTTCTACAGGACCAATTCCCATATATCTAGGATTCACGCCTGCGCTGGCATACGCCGCCAAACGAGCCAATGGTTTTAATCCCAATTCATTCATTTTTTCTTCGCTCATTACCAATACAAAGCTTGCGCCATCACTGGTTTGAGAAGCATTCCCAGCCGTAACTTGACCTCCGTTTTTGAAAACGGGCTTCAATTTCATTAAGGCTTCAAAAGTGGTATCTTTTCTTGGCCCTTCATCAGTATCTACGATATATTTTTTCGATTGTCTTTTTTTGCCATCAAAGAAAATTTCTTCTACTTCTACGGGAACTATTTCATTTTTGAATTTGCCTTCTTCAATTGCTTTTATGGCTTTTTGATGTGATTGAAACGAGAACATATCGGCTTCCTCGCGAGTAATATTATGTTGAACCGCCAATTCTTCCGCCGTCAATCCCATACCTATATAATAGTCGGGATGATTCTTCGCAATTTCGAAATTGGGAACGGTTTTATATCCCATTGTAGGCACCAAACTCATACTTTCGGTACCTCCTGCGATAATAATATCGGCAAAACCCGCTTTAATTTTTGAGACAGCCATAGCTATTGTTTCCACGCCGCTTCCGCAATATCTATTAACCGTTACACCTGGCACATTCATCGGTAGATTGGAACGAACCGAAATCCAACGAGCCATTTGCAATCCTTGTTCCGCTTCGGGTACAGCATTCCCTACTATTAAATCATCTACTTGCGCAGGGTCCAATTCAGGAGTTTGCGCCAAAATATGATTAATGACTTCACTTGCCAAATCTACTGGACTCATAAAACGAAATCCTCCTTTACCTGCTTTACCTACTGCGGTTCGGTATCCTTTTATTATATATGCATTTCTAGACATGACTTTTTCTTTTTATTTTTACTGTTGCAAATATAATACATTTTTACAAAATACCAAACGTTTGTTTGGTATAAAATAAATTTACATTCTATTTTAGTAAAAATTTTCTATTTTTGCCATCGATTAGCAGAAAATTATTAATTATTTTCTCTTTGTAATAAGAAAAAAATTCCAATTTTTAATAAACAGATATGTCTGAAGTTCAAAACATTAAAGTTACAATTGACGGTAAAACAATCGATGTTCCTATGGGTACATCTATTTTGGAAGCAGCTCGTATGATAGGTGGTGAAGTAGTTCCTCCTGCAATGTGTTATTACAAGCCTTTGCAAGGTTCGGGTGGTAAATGCCGTACTTGTCTTGTAAAAGTAGTACAAGGTAGTGAAAAAGACCCAAGACCTATGCCTAAGCTAATGCCAAGTTGTAGTACAGGTGTAATGGATGGAATGGTTGTAGAAAGTACTGCAAATGAGCAAGTAAAAGAGGCTCGTAATGGTGTGACGGAATTATTGCTCATTAACCATCCTTTGGACTGTCCTGTTTGTGACCAAGCGGGTGAGTGCAAATTGCAGGATTTAGCATTTGAAAATGGAAAAATGCAAAATCGTTATGAATTTAATCGTCAAGAATTTGAATCAGAAGACATTGGACCTTTGATTAAATTAAATAAACAACGTTGTATCGTTTGTTATAGATGTGTATATACCGCCAATCAATTGACGGATAATAGAGAACACGGCGTTCTTTTCCGTGGTGATAAGGCCGAAATTAGTACGTATATAAATGAATCATTAGATAATGATTTTATTGGAAATATTATTGATGTATGCCCTGTAGGTGCCTTGACCGATAAAACCTTCCGTTTCAAATCTAGAATTTGGTTTACAAAACAATTTGATGCGCATAGAAATTGCGATAAATGTTGTGGCAAAGTAGTCTTGCACAAAGTGGAGGATGAAATTGTTCGTGTATCGGCTCGTAAAAACCAATGGGATGAAGTAGAAGATTGGATTTGTAATACCTGTCGTTTTGAGAAAAAAGAAAATGCGGACTGGAATATAGAAGGTGTTCGAAAAGTGAATCGTCATTCTGTACAGAGCCTCAATAAATATGCTCAAACAGCTGAAACACCCAAACTCACAAATTAAACCATTCGTATATAATGTATCAATACATTAAAATAGAAGAAAATAATCGCATAGGTTATTTGACACTCAATAGAGTAGAGAAAAAGAATGCCCTAAATTTTGATTTTGTAAAAGAAATTAAAACCGCTCTTAATCATTGGAAATCCAATAACGAGATTAAAGTCGTTGTAATCAAAGCTAATGGCGATGTGTTTAGTGCAGGAGCAGATTTAGATGTATTAAAACAATTACAAGTAAATACCTTTGAAGAAAATCTTGAAGATTCGAGACATTTAAAAGAATTATTCGAAATAATAGCTAGGTATCCAAAGGTAGTAATAGCCCAAGTAGAAGGACACGCTATAGCGGGTGGTTGTGGATTGGCTACGATATGCGATTTTTGTTTTGCAGTACCTGAAGCACAATTTGGCTATACTGAAGTTAAAATAGGTTTTATCCCTGCCTTAGTATCTATCTTTTTAGTGCGAAAAATAGGCGAAATGAAAGCTAAAGAGTTGTTGTTGACTGGAAAATTGATTTCGGCAAATGATGCAAAAGCGTTTGGACTTATCAATAATACATTTGAAAAATCGATGATAGAGGAAGCCACCACTCAGTTTGCAGAAAAAATAGCCAATGAAACCTCTTTAAATTCGATTGCTCAAACAAAAGAATTAATGGTGCAAACGTGGCACTTACCCTTTACAGAAGCTATGGATACCGCTGCACAATATAATGCGAATTCTAGAGCATCGGATGACTGTAAAAAAGGTATTGAGGCCTTTTTGAACAAAGGGCGAATCACTTGGTAATAATCAAAGTATTATGATAATAGATCTCCTACAATTTTAAAATTGTAGATAAAATTATTTATGTAATAAAAAAAAAGTTTTGATTAAAAAAAATATACTTATTTTTGCACCCTCAAAATAAAAAGTTTAATTTAGAATTAAAAAAATAATTAAAGAATGCCTACAATTCAACAGTTAGTAAGAAAAGGAAGAGAAGTACTTGAGTACAAAAGTAAATCTAGAGCATTGGATGCTTGCCCTCAAAAAAGAGGTGTATGTACAAGAGTGTACACTACTACACCCAAAAAACCGAACTCAGCACTTAGAAAAGTAGCGAAAGTTCGTTTGACAAACAGTATTGAAGTAATTGCTTATATCCCAGGAGAAGGGCACAACTTGCAAGAACACTCAATCGTATTGATTAGAGGTGGAAGGGTAAAAGATTTACCAGGTGTAAGATATCATATTGTGAGAGGAGCCTTAGATACTGCGGGTGTTAATAATAGAAAACAATCTAGAAGTAAATACGGAACAAAAAGACCTAAATAACCAATAAAATTACTATTTAATTATAATAAGAAATGAGAAAGAGTAAACCAAAAAAGAGATTTCTACAGCCAGATCCAGTTTTTAATGATCAAATGGTTACATTGTTTGTAAACAATTTGATGTATGATGGTAAAAAATCAATTGCATACAAAATATTTTATGATGCAATGAACATTGTAGATTCAAAAGTAGAAGATGCAAATGGATATGAGACTTGGAAAAAAGCATTGGCTAATGTAACTCCAAGTGTAGAGGTAAAAAGTAGAAGAATTGGAGGAAGTAACTTTCAAATTCCTACAGAGGTTCGTCCAGCAAGAAAAAATTCTTTGGGTATGAAATGGTTAATTTCATTTTCAAGAAAAAGAAATGGAAAAACTATGGCTGATAAATTAGCTCAAGAAGTTTTGGCTGCGTCAAAAGGTGAAGGAGCTGCATACAAAAAGAAAGAAGATACGCATAGAATGGCTGAGGCAAATAAAGCATTTGCTCACTTCAATAGATAATAAATAAATATAAAATTAAAATGGCAAGTAGAGACCTAAGATTTACAAGAAATATTGGTATTGCTGCGCATATTGATGCCGGTAAGACCACTACTACAGAGCGTATTTTGTACTATACGGGAAAAACTCACAAAATTGGTGAGGTTCACGATGGTGCGGCTACGATGGACTGGATGGAACAAGAACAAGAAAGAGGTATTACCATTACTTCTGCTGCTACAACTTGTACTTGGAATTTCCCTACAGATCAAGGAAAAATGATTGATGCATCACAACCATATCACTTCAATATTATCGATACTCCGGGTCACGTGGATTTTACGGTAGAGGTTAATCGTTCCCTAAGAGTATTGGATGGATTGGTATTCTTATTTAGTGCGGTGGATGGTGTAGAGCCACAATCTGAAACGAACTGGAGATTGGCTGATAATTACAAAGTTCCAAGAATGGGATTTGTAAACAAAATGGACCGTCAAGGTGCAGACTTTTTGATGGTTTGTAATCAAGTGAAAGAAATGTTGGGTTCTAAAGCAGTACCTTTAGTATTACCAATTGGATCTGAAGATCATTTCAAAGGTGTAGTAGATTTGATTAAAAATCAAGCTATCGTATGGCACGATGATACACAAGGAGCTACTTTTGACGTAGTGCCTATTCCTGATGATATGAAAGAGCAGGTAGCCGAATATAGAGCATACTTGATTGAAGCTGTAGCGGAATATGATGAGAATTTGTTAGAAAAATTCTTTGACAATCCTGATACCATTCAAGAAGATGAAATTCACAATGCGTTGAGAAGAGCGGCAATTGATATTGCTATCATCCCAATGTTATGTGGTTCTTCATTCAAAAACAAAGGCGTTCAATTTATGTTGGATGCAGTATGTAGATATTTGCCTTCACCAATGGATAAAGAAGGTATCAAAGGTACCAACCCAAAAACAGACGAAGAAATCTGGAGAAAACCATCTGTAGATGAGCCTTTTGCTGCTTTAGCGTTTAAAATTGCAACCGATCCATTTGTAGGTCGATTGGCTTTCTTTAGAGCATATTCTGGAAGATTGGATTCTGGTTCTTATGTATTGAATACAAGAAGCGATAGCAAAGAGCGTATTTCAAGAATTTTCCAAATGCACTCAAACAAACAAAATCAAATTGATTTTATTGAGGCTGGAGATATTGGAGCTGCAGTAGGATTTAAAGATATCAAAACTGGAGATACTCTTTGTGATGAGAAAAATCCAATCATATTGGAAAGTATGGTATTCCCTGAGCCAGTAATTGGTTTGGCTATTGAACCAAAATCTCAAAAAGATCTTGAGAAAATGGGTATGGCTTTGGCTAAATTAAGTGAGGAAGATCCTACATTTAGAGCTAAATATGATGAGGATACTGGACAAACAATCATTTCTGGAATGGGTGAGCTTCACTTGGAGATTATCATAGATAGAATGAGAAGAGAGTTCAAAGTAGAATTGAATCAAGGTGCGCCACAAGTAAACTACAAAGAGGCTTTGACTACGAAAGTAGCTCATAGAGAAAAATTGAAAAAACAATCTGGAGGTTCAGGTTTATTCGCCGATATGGAGTTTGAATTAGGCCCTGCTGATCAAGAATTCTTGGATAGCGATGATTTCAAATCTGGAAAGAAAAAATTACAATTCGAGTGGGGAATCGTAGGAGGAGCTATCGATAAAAACTACGTGAAGCCAATCACTGACGGATTTACCGCTATGATGAGCAATGGAGTTTTGGCTGGATACAATATCGACTCTATGAAAGTAAGAGTTTATGATGGAAGTATGCACTCTGTGGATAGTAAGCCTATAGCGTTTGAGCTTTGTGCAAAAGACGGTTTTAAAGAAGCTGCAAGAAAAGCTAATCCTGTAATTTTGGAGCCTATTATGAAATTGGAAGTTATTACTCCAGATGAATATGTAGGATCTGTAATTGGTGACTTGAACAGAAGAAGAGGTCTTCCAAAAGGTCAAGAAACTAAACCTACAGGAACTGTAATCAAAGCAGATGTGCCTTTATCTGAAATGTTTGGATATGTTACTCAATTGAGAACAATCACTTCGGGTAGAGCAAGTAGTACTATGGAATTTTCTCACTATGTACAAGTACCTACAAACGTAGCGAAAGACATCATGGAAAAAGCTAAAGGTAAAAATGCTTAGTCTATAACAGATATATTTTAATGT
This sequence comes from Chitinophagales bacterium, assembly GCA_040383345.1. GTDB lineage: Bacteria > Bacteroidota > Bacteroidia > Chitinophagales > JADJOU01 > CHPMRC01. The sequence continues at coordinate 21,009 of JBEIDU010000014.1, forward strand.
AATATTAAAAAGCCTTGATAGAAATATCAAGGCTTTTTTTATTTCAAACCAAATTGATAATTTTATTGAATTTCACTAATCTAATAGGCCATATATCAATTGAAAATTTCATTATATTTCATTTAAGTTTTTTTAAGTTTTATTAAGTTTTTTTAAGATCATTAAGTGCGTACATTTGCACATTATGTAAAAGCGCATATATAAACAAAAAATGAAGTAAAAATATGAATTCAACAACTGATTTTATTTTGACATTTGATGTTGACTGGGCACCAGACAACGTAATTGACTATGTAGCTGAAATATTAATTGCAAACAATGTTAAAGCCACATGGTTTATTACTCATGAATCAGCTGCAATACATAGACTAAGTAAAAACAGCGATCTTTTCGAACTTGGTATTCATCCAAATATGCTAAATGGTTCAACTCATGGAAAAACTGAAGACGAAATACTAAAACATATCAAAGCAATAGTTCCTGATGCAGTTAGTATGAGGACTCATGGTTTGTATCAATCAACTAATTTTTTGACAAAAGCAGCTAAAGAATATGGAATTTTATATGATGTTTCTTTATTTCTTCCCAAAACACAATATCTAAAGCCACATTATATAAAGTTTGACCATTCATTGTTATATAGGATTCCTTACTTTTGGGAAGATGATTCTGAGATGTTTGAAGATGATCCAATATGGAGTATTTCGGATTATACCCAAATGAAAGGGTTAAAAGTATTTGATTTCCATCCAATACATATTGCTTTGAATACAGAAAAATTTGAAAGATATAATGCTCTTAAAAAAGTAAAAGCATTAAGTTCTTGGGATATTGACTTTATTGAAGAGAATGCTAATAAAGGTATTGGCACAAGAAATATTTTTCTTGATTTTGTAAATGAAATGGCTGGAAAGGGGACACAAATAAAAAATGTTGTAAATTTCACAGAATAAATAAGTTAGTATAATATACTTTTTACCCTCTCATCCACAACGGATTTGTTTTCAGAATATTTTTATAAACAGGGCAAGCTTCTGAGTGTGCACCGGGAAGTATGCCTATACTCATCAGAAATTCATTGACAATTTCGCCACCTGTAAAACGGAATGTTTTTTTGAATAATTTTATCCATTCGTCTTTTGTTTTGGGATGATTCATTTCTAGCCAATTGTAAAAAGAACCGTGCGTTTGTTGCAATGCTATGATTGTTTGTGCATTATGAATCGCTGCATTGATTTTTAGTCTATTTCGTATAATGCCTGCATCGGAGAGCAAGCGTTCGCGTTCGTTATCGCCATAATTTGCTACTTTTTTTATATCAAAATAGTCGTACGCTTTTTTGAAATTTTCTTGTTTGTTCAAAATCGTAGTCCAGCTAAGCCCCGCTTGATTGATTTCCAATACCAATCGTTCAAAAAGTTCATTGTCGTCTGTAATGGGAAATCCATAATTAAGATTGTGATAGGGGATATGTGCACTATCTACAGCCATTTTATGGATTGCGCTGCAATAAGAAGGAGATAATTCCATTTTTTATTTTTTGAATAAGCTTATAAAAGGTTTAAGGTGCTCATATCCCAGCAGTATTAAGAGTCCGTCTAAGTCTTTTGACAAATGATGGCTTTCTACTTCTAGTAGGATGTTTTTTCTCATATTTAGAAGAAAATCAGCATCTTCAATCCCAATTTTAGTAAATTGTATTTCAAAAATGTATTGTATTTCGGGATTTGGTTCACCATAGATAAATTGTACAAAATTATCTATTTTTCCATCAAAAAAATAGCGTTTGGCTTCATCTTTGATAATGCGTTCGGCTTTTGGAGCCCAATCGCTTGAATCCGAATGGTTTGAAAAAGAGCATACTATAAGGTCTAGTAATGATTTCATTTAGTGAATTTATAAAATAAATACTACTTTTGTATTAATAATCAAATATATGAAAATTTCTCTAATTTATTTTTCTTTTTTCATGCTTTTTTCGTGTACAAATTCGCTCAAAGTTTATCATGAAGATAAATTGTTAAAAGAAATTGAGATACCTCAGAGCCAATCAATGCAGAAATTTGAATTTCATGATTGGACTATTCATTACAGGAATAAAAATGGGGAATTTGATGGTATTATAAATTGTAAAACAGGTAATATGGGAATGTTTCATTCCAAAAATCCTGAGATTATGTTGAATTCCAATGGAACATTTAGTGTCAAAAGTTCGTTGATACCTTTTTAGGATAGCACCCATATTTAAATATAAAATGCAAGAGAGAATTAGTTTGAATAAATACATAGCCTCTACAGGTTTTTGTAGCCGAAGAGAGGCAGATGAATATATAGAAGAAGGCCGTGTAACGGTGAATGGCGAAGAAGGCGAAATGGCCATGCGAGTTAATGCTTCGGATGATATTAGGGTAGATGATGAGAAATTAACGCTCAAGAAAAAGTTTACCTATATTGTATTTAATAAGCCTATGGGCATTACCTGCACTACAGATTTGAAAGATAAAACAAATATTATATCGTATATAAATCATGAAAAACGGATTTTTCCAATAGGTAGATTAGATAAAGATAGCGAAGGTCTCATCTTTTTGACCGATGACGGCGATATTGTCAATAAAATTTTAAGAGAAGGTAATCATCACGAAAAAGAGTATCTTGTAATTGTAGACAAACCATTGGAAAAGGATTTTGGTAAGAAGATGAATCAAGGTATACGAATTGATGGTCAAACGACAAAGCCTTGTAAAATTCAGGTTTTGGGAAAACAAAAATTTAAGATTATCTTGACACAAGGGCTCAATCGCCAAATTCGAAGAATGTGTCAATCTCTGGGATACAAAGTTCGATTTTTGCAACGAGTTCGTATTATGGATATTCAGTTGGGTAATCTAAAACTTGGTCGCTGGCGAAATTTATCTCCCGTAGAAATTGAAAATTTGGTCCAAAAAACAAAAAATTCAAAAAAATAATCAAATAGATCTTCATTTTTTTACCTTAGATAATCAAATCCTTTTAAATTTGCGTGATCATTAATCTATTCAATATTATTTATATTCTAAAAATATGCAAAACAAGTTTAGCCATTTAAGTTCTGAAGAATTAACTATTTTGAACGAAACTCCTATGTTTGTTTCGTTATTAATTGCTGCAGCCGACAATGAAATTGATTTTAAAGAGACGATGTGGGCTGAAAAAGTAACTTTTTTTCGTACCAAAACGGCTCATTATTCCTTAAGAGATTTTTATGTAAATGCACATAAAGTAATTAAAGAAACAATGGTATTGAATTTGGAAATGCTACCAGATAATTATGATACTAGAATGCAGTATTTGTCTGATAAAATTGCTCGAATTAACTCTATCTTGTTAAAATTGGATGGAAATACAAAGGAAAGATTGCTAGAAAGCTTTCAATCACTTTCTTTAAGTATCGCTGAAATTAGTGGAGGTATGTTTAGTTTCTTTTCGCACAATCCCGATGAAGAGAAATGGTTACATTTACCTATGATAAAATCATAATCTCAAGCAATTGAAATCAATTTCTGAGAAATTTTTATTTTCATTAACGGTACTTTTAGGCGTATATATTATTCTTTTTATTTTATTTCAGGTATTGTCTATCAATTCCGCTCAGAGTATGATTGGACAGAGTAGTAATAAAGCTACTGAAGAAGCCATTGCAAAAGAGTTTCATTTGGATCAACCACCTATGGTTCGGTTTTTGATTTCGCTAAATGAGATTTCCCCCCTTAGCTATTTTTCAGAAGATGAAACTGCTGTTTTTTGCTGGGATAGCACTTTGTATAATGGTGTTAAATTATTTTCAATAAATAAAGGTAGTTTTTATCTAAAATATCCTTATTTAGGAAAGAGTTTTCAAAATCAAGAACATGTAGCTACTTTATTAGCTCAGCGTTTTTTTAGTACGTTAGTTTTGGCTTTTTGTGCTATTATATTTGCAACCATCCTTGGCGTTTTACTGGGGATTTTAGCAGCTGTAAAGAAAAATACATGGATTGATCAATCTTGCTTGGCATTTTCAGCCATGGGTATTTCGGCGCCCTCTTTTTTTGTGGCTATTTTGATTGCGCTCCTTTTTGGATATTATTTGAGCGAATGGACGGGGCTAAGTTTTAAAGGTTCTTTAATAGAAATGGACGATTATGGGAATCGCATTTATGAATGGAAAAATTTGATATTACCTGTCGCTGCATTGGGGTTGCGTCCTGTGGCTATTCTTACACAAATTACACGAAATAGTATGCTGGATGTTTTGGGCGAAGATTATATTCGAACGGCTATTGCAAAAGGCTTAAGTCCTCGAGTTGTTTTTTTCAAACATGCACTCCTCAATGCCTTAAATCCTGTTATCACATCCGTTTCGGGGTGGTTTGGTAGTTTGCTGGCAGGCGCCTATTTTATTGAAGTAATTTTTGATTATAAAGGCTTAGGTAATTTGACAGTCAATGCTTTGATGAAATTTGATATTCCATTAGTAATGGGAGCTTCTTTGTATATAGCATTTACTTTTGTGTTAATCTCTTTTTTGGTAGATTTTTTATATTTGATGATAGATCCCCGCATGCGAAAATAAAAATAGAAAATAAATGAGTTCGACCATCGTAGCACTTTCTACCCCTCAAGGTTCTGGCGCAATAGCTGTAATAAGAATTAGCGGCAAAGAATCTTTAACTGTTTTGGATGCCATTTTTTATGGAAAAAACCGATTGAGCGAGGCTTCCGGATATTCCATTCATTTTGGAGAAATAAGAGATAAAGAACAATTGGTAGATGAAGTTTTGGTGTCTGTTTTCAAAAATCCCAAATCGTATACAGGGGAAAATGCTGCGGAGATATCTTGTCACGGTTCGCCTTATATTATACAGCGAATTATTGATTTATTAATGCGTGAAGGAGCCATTATGGCAAGTGCAGGTGAATTTACCCAGCGAGCGTTTTTGAATGGAAAGTTGGATCTTTCTCAGGCAGAAGCCGTAGCTGATTTGATTGCCTCTGAATCCAAAGCCGCACATCAAATGGCATTGACACAAATGCGTGGAGGTGTCTCTAATAAGTTGACTTTTTTGCGTGAAGAATTGATTAATTTTACAGCGCTGATTGAATTGGAACTCGATTTTGGAGAAGAAGATGTAGAATTTGCGGATAGAAAAGAATTACAAGATTTGATCAATACACTCAAATCCCAGCTAAATGAGTTGATTCAGAGTTTTGCGTATGGCAATGCCATTAAAAATGGCGTACCTGTAGCCATAGTAGGAAAGCCCAATGCGGGGAAATCTACCTTGCTAAATGCCTTGCTGAATGAAGAGCGTGCCTTGGTGAGCGATATTCCAGGAACAACACGCGATACCATAGAGGAAACCATTCATATACAAGGAATAGCATTTCGTTTTATCGATACAGCAGGCTTGCGAGAGACGGAAGATATTGTAGAAAATTTAGGAATTGAACGTACTAGAGAAAAAATAACACAATCGCAGATAGTGATTCATCTGTATGATATTAAAGAAGCCGATGAAGCGCAAACGACCTTGCAGGAATTGATAAAAATGGATAAGTCTATCATTCATTTGGCCAATAAAATAGATACCATCTCTGGATCTCAATTGAATATAGATAGTGTTGAAAATGATAAGGTTAAGAATCTTTCTATCTCTGCAAAATCAAAGGTAAATTTAGAGGCACTCAAGCAAATTCTTTTTCAAATTATTGAAACAGAAAAACCAAATACCGATGTGTATATTAGCAATGTTCGACATTTGGATGCTCTAAATAGAGCTTTAGATGCTCTTGAGCAACTTGAAAATGGTTTGCATATGGGTATGACTGGCGATTTGCTATCGTATCATTTGAGAGATTCTCTTCGTTTTATTGGAGAAATTACCGGAGTAATCGATGTAGATAAAGATATTTTAGGGACAATTTTTGGAAAATTTTGTATTGGAAAGTAGCTCGTTTTTTACAATTGTATCAAAAATAATATATTGTTTGTGTTAAAAATGATAAATAGTGAAAAAAAAAACTTTGAATTAAGAAAAAAGTATTATTTTTGCACCTCAATTTTAATTAGATTATGGCAAGAATTTGTGATTTAACAGGAAAAAAACCATTGAAAGGACATTATGTTTCACATTCAAATGTAAAAACAAATAGACGTTTTTTACCAAATTTGAAAGTGAAGAAGTTTTTTGTGCCAGAATTAGACCAATGGGTGTCTTTGAAAGTAAGTATGTATGCTTTGAGAACTATTGATAAGAAAGGTATTTATCAATATCTTAAAGAACTTGAAAACAAAGGAGAAGTTCAAATAAGATAATTATTTAAATAAAATAAAAATAGAAAGAAATGGCAAAGAAAGCTAAAGGTAATAGAATCCAAGTAATATTAGAATGTACAGAGCATAAAGAAAGTAATATGCCAGGTACTTCAAGATATATTACTACAAAAAATAGAAAAAATACACCCGATAGAATAGAATTAAAAAAATTCAATCCTATTTTGAGAAAATATACTGTTCACAAAGAAATTAAATAATTAAGATATGGCTAAGGTTTCAAAAAACGCCAAAACGAATCGTCAGGCACAAGAAGGATCAAAAGATTATGTAAAAGTAATCACTGCGGAAAAATCTGCTAAATCAGGTGCATACCAATTTAGAGAAAAAATCGTTCACAAAGATTTAGTTAAAGAATATTTGGATAGCAAAAAACAATAATCCATTTATTTTTATTAAAATGATATAAAAGCTATCTTGAATTTTCGAGATAGCTTTTTTTTATTATATTTGGTTTTTATTTTTCATCAATGCAATCACAAAAAGCCCTTGACATATTGAAGCAATATTGGAATTACCATTCCTTTAGGCCCATGCAATGGGAAATCATTGATGCTGTATTGCACAAAAAAGATACATTGGCGCTGATGACTACAGGAGGTGGAAAATCTATATGTTTTCAAGTGCCTGCGTTGATGCAAGAAGGACTTTGTTTAGTGATTTCACCATTGGTAGCATTGATGAAAGATCAAGTGATGCAATTGCGCAGCAAAAAAATACCTTCAGCTTGTATATACAGTTCTATGCACGCAAACGATGTAGCTAAAATAATTAATGGTTGCATAGACGGCAAAGTAAAATTCTTGTATGTATCGCCCGAACGGATTCAATCCCAACAATTTTTGAATTATTTACGCCAAATGCAAATTTGTATGGTGGCCATAGATGAAGCGCATTGTATATCGCAGTGGGGCTATGATTTTAGACCCTCATATCTCAAGATTTCGAAACTTAGAAATTATATAGATCCTTGTCCTTTTTTGGCATTGACCGCTACCGCTACGCCATTAGTCCAAAAAGATATAGTAGAAAAATTGGATTTTTACAAACCTGAAATTTTTTCAAGTAGTTATGAAAAACCAAATTTGAGTTATTCAATAATTACTTGTACGAATAAAGTAGATCGATTGATTGAAATTTTACAGAAAAAAAGGAGTTCCAAATTAATTTATGTGAATAGAAGGAGTTCTGCTGAAGAATTGTATAGGATATTGAAAGATAATGAAATAGTTGTTGATTATTATCATGCTGGACTATCTTTTTCGGAAAGAATGCAAAAACAAGAACGCTGGATACAATCAAAAAGTGTAATGATTTGTACCAATGCTTTTGGTATGGGAATAGATAAATCGGATGTAGATACTGTAATTCATTTTCATTTCCCATTTTCCCTTGAAGGTTATTTTCAGGAAGTGGGACGTGCAGGAAGAAATGGCGAAAATGCTTATGGAATTGCCTTGGTACAACCCAATGATATCAAGGAAATAGAAGATAAAAAGACGTTGTATCCTTCATTGGATGAGGTGCGAAATACTTTGACGTTGTTGTATAATTATTATAATATTCCCTTTGAATCGGGAGCGAATGAATCGTATCCATTTTCATTTGATACGTTTTGTGATAAATATCAGCTCCAAAAAGCTAAAACACAACTCTGTTTGGATATTTTGATTGAAAATGAATGGATAGCGCTAGAAGATATGTATTTTCGTCCTGCAAGAGCCTGTATTCATTATGAATCCAACGAAGTGTTTGAATTTTATAAATCATATCCCTATTTGGAGCAGTTTATAAAACAATTAATCCGAACTTTTGAGGGCCTTTTTGGCAATGAAAGACAAATAGATTTAGACTATTTTGCACGAAAACATCATTATGCGCTAAAAGATGTGGAAGCCAATCTAAAATCATTGGAAGATAAAGGGTTTCTAACTTTTAAGCCCGCTTCTAATAGTCCCATAATCGTGTTTTTTGAGGCAAAACGAGCCAAAGAAAAAATGGAAATTAATCATACGCTTTATTTGCAGCGAAAAGAAAAATATATGACTCAAATTGAGTCTGTATTAGATTTTCTCAAACTGAAAGATACGTGTAGAAGTGTATTTTTGTTGAATTATTTTGGGGAAAAGACAAAAAATCGCTGTGGAAAATGTGATATTTGTTTAGCTAATATTTCCAATACACCTTCGCAAGTTTATATAGAAATTAGAAAAAATATACTTGAGCGAATGGATAAACACGTGTTTTTTGATTTAGGCTTTATCAAAAAAATCAATCCAAAAACAGACATTAAACTAATTAGAAAAGTTATAGACAGAATGCTTGAAATTGGAGAATTGGAAAAAGGAGTAGGAGAGACGTTTCGAAAAATAAATTAAAACAATTCTAATTGAACAAATTGTTTTTTCTCAGGTTTAGATTTTGATTCTTTTTTCTTTTTTTCAACTTTTTGTGCTTCCTCGTTCATAATTACTTCATCAATAGGCGTTTCTATAGGACTTGTATATTGAATATTAATGTCAGAATCTACTTGAATATTGTCTTGGTTTACTTCATCCAAAATAATGTCTTCGATACGTTTTTTAGTAGAATGTGTTTGTTGACGAATAGGTAATTGAGATATCTCTTTGTTTACATCTATTTTAACAAATTTATTGTCGGTATTTTCATCCACAATAATATCAAGTATCTCAGATGATTTAATTGCTTTTTTTGATTTAGCAGCTTTATGTTCAACCACCAATGCGTTTAATAAGCTAGGATTTTCTTTTATTTCTTCCAAGAAAATATCACCAGTAGCTTTTATGTTTTCAAGCAATGGAAATAGCTTTACCCCTTTATCGGTAAGCGAGTATTCTACTTTAGGTGGTACTTCACGATACACTTCTTTCTCTATTAAATTAACTTTCTCTAATGAACGCAACTCTTTTGTAAGCATACGAGGTGTAATGCCATCAATATTCACTAATAAATCCTTGAATCTTTGAGTATTAGAAAACAATTGATCGATAATTACTAACCGCCATTTTCCCCCAAGAAATTCATTGAAGGCTTTAATTGAATTTAAAGTTGCATTATACTTCACTTTATATAAGTTAAAATATTATAAAGTGCAATTTTAAGAAAAAAAAAGAAGATGTAATGTAATTTATTCAGGATTTTTTAATAAATCCAAAATTTGTTGAAAATATATGGATAACTTTTGGGAATTGTTTGGTGATTGTTGTAGAAGTTCTATCCGGAAAAGCCAATGTTGAACAATACAATTATTTCCCTTTGGCAATTTGCTGTTCAGATCAAGGCTTAAATCATTTTTTTCAGCTATAAATTCAAGATCTTCAACCGTATATACTACGCCGTTATCCGAGGGAGTAAAATAAAAAATAATATCATCTTCATATACCATTTCGTTGTGATAGCAATGATCTTTGGATAAACAAAGAAGTAACTTGTCATATACTGGCATTCCAAAAATTGGTAAATCTATACGCTCGTCTACCATTAGGTAGAGTAATGCAGTGCATTCAAGTTTATTTTTCTTGAAGCTATGATAGCATTAAAATTGTATGTAAATAATGATTCTGTATAGTCGATGATAAATAACTCAGCTATAGATTTGTTGAAAATATTGTATATTTCAACTGGAGTAGTTTGCCATGTAATTTGTGATTTAATATTCTGGCATAAATCCTCAAAAAAGCGAAGATTGTTATGAAATTCACTTTTTCCAAATATTAGATCATTCAGCTCAAGTACAAAAGGAATAAGTTTGAAATTAGAATCCTTTAGATTGATAATCAAGCTGTTCAGGAAATGATCAAGTTTTAGATCTTCGTGTAACTTTTCTAAGGTAGAGGCTAGTTCTGGATGAGTTTCTTGAAAAATAACAATTTCATTTGAACATACCTCAAAACGATAGTAGTCCAAATCTAATATTTGTTTTTTTAGAATGGGATATAAAGAATCGTCATCTAATAAGTTTAAAATACTCTCTAAATGTTGTCTCAGAACTTTTTAATTTTAATGCAAATTTAGAATCAAATAATAAACTAAAAGATAGCAATATATACAATCGAATAAAAGTGTAATAAAAAATAGACGTTTTTTAAATTATTTTGAAAAGACCATATTATCTATAAGTCTAATATTTCCAACGAAAGCAGCAATCAATACAACATAGTTTTCGGTTTCGTTCCAATCTTCAATTTCATGCGAAATATCATTTTTAGGACTGATCTGAAGATATTCTAGTATAATGTGAGGATGTTTCAAAAATAGGTTTATTGCGCCTGTAGTAGCCATTTTAGGAGTTGATGTACCTACTTGAGAGACTATAAAATGAAGTGCTTTAGATAAATTTAAAGCAATTTCTTTTTCGTCTTCGCTCAATCGTGTATTTCTACTGCTCATTGCTAGTCCGTTAGGCTCACGCAATGTAGGACAGCCAATGGCTTCTATTGGTAGTTTTTTTTGTATTATTAATTCCTTTATTACCAATACTTGCTGATAATCTTTCATGCCCAAGAATACTTTATCTGGATGAATGATAGAGAATAATTTATAAACAACAGTTACCACGCCATCGTAATGTCCTGGACGTTTTTCACCTTCTAATATATTGTTTAATAATGATAAATCGATATATATTCTTTCGTTCAAACCCTTATCATAAATTTCATTGATATTCGGTGCAAATAGAATGTCACAAGGGCTTTGTTTTAGTTTTTCGATATCTGAAGTTAAATTTTGAGGATATTTCTCAAAATCTTTTATATCATTAAATTGGGTGGGATTTACAAAAATACTCATTATTGTAATATCACAGCTACTTGCACTTTTTTCTACCAAAGATAAATGACCTGCATGCAAAGCCCCCATTGTAGGAACAAATCCAATTGTTTTGCTAGAATTTCTATAGGGAAGAAGAAACTCATTCAGCTCTTTTTTAGTATGAATTACTTTCATGAAATGGAGTTCCGATTAGCTGGATTTTTTCTTTCGAAAAACCAAAAATAAAAATAGCAATACAAAAACAACGCCCAATCCAATATACAGATATTGATAAGATGGGCTTAACTCTTTAAGTTTACTGGCTATGTTTTTGTTTTGAGGGTCGAGATTTTGTGCTGCTTTCAAATCTTGAATAGCACTATCTTTTCTACCTAATTTTTCCAATATAATGGCTCTATTAACATAGAAATTAGGATATTTAGGGTCGAGGAAAATAGCGGTATTGAACAATTCTAATGCATGAGAAGAATTGCCACGCAATAATTGATTTTTCCCCCAATTTGCAAAGAATTTTGCTTCTTTTGAATTTAATTTTACCGCGTTTTTAAAACAAAATTCAGCACTGTCAAAGTGTTTAAGTTCCATAAAAGTTAATCCCAGCATATTCCATGAGACATAGTCATTGGGTTGAATGCCTAAAACACCTTTGAATATGATTTTTGCCAATTTATAATCTTGCTCATCAAAGGCGATTTGAGCTCGATAGTAGCCACAGTGGTCATTCTGATTGTTAAACATTACACAACTATCCAGCATTTTTTTAGCTTGAATATAATCTTTTTGTTGATAGAAATAGGTTCCCAATGCCATAAAAGTATCAGACTTAGTTTTGGCCAAAACCAATTGTCCTATAGAAAAAAGGAAAATGAATATAATTTTTTGCATAGAACGCAAAAATAGTATTTTTTTGAATATATAGACATTATAAATATTTACTTCCTTCTTTAATGGATAGAGGTGATAAAAATGAATTATTTTCTTGAATAAATGCTCTTACCGCGTTTGGATTTGATTTGGAATATTCGCGCAATGCCCATCCAATAGCCTTTCTTATGAAAAATTCTTTTTCATGAGCTAGTTCTTTACAGCAATAAAAAAGAAATTCACTATCGGTATCTTTTTTATATTTTAGTTGGAATAGAATTGCACATCGTTTAAGCCAGAAATTAGGCTCATCTACCCAATTTTTTATGTTATCTCTAGCTTCGTTGCTTATTCTTGCTAATGCTCCTAAATGATGAGATGCTATGATATCTACTATATCCCACCAATCACTTTTTTCTATCCATTGACGAAGTACAAAAAGATCCTCTTTTACATAATATTTTTTATAACCTTCTAATGCTTTGAATCCAATATACCACATTTCTCTTTCCGAATATTTTGTACAATATTGACAAAATAAGAAAGAATCTTTTTTTGATATTTTGCCATGAATTTTTTCAAATTCTGATATCAATTTTTTAATTTCATCACGCATTAAGCCAATGAAAATAAATTTATTTCGCATATAAGAAGCTTGCTTAGAAGCTATAGTTTCATTATGATGTTGTTTCAAAAAAACATATAATGACTCTGTATATTCTTTTATATTCATAATGTGATTTCTGTTCATAAAAAAGCCGTCTTATGTTATAAGACGGCATACAAAATTATAAAATAAATTTTGATTATTTTAATCCAAAATTTTTAGAAATACCTATTTCTGCTGATTTTCCAAAATTTGCATTAATCGTATTTATTTTACTATCTTTTCCAATACTTTTATAGGATAGTTCCCCAAAAGAGAAGTTGAGTGCAAAGGTTTTTCCTACTTGAATCATTGCTGCAGGTTTAATGCCTGCAGAATAGCCATTGTTGTCATTACTCGCCGAAACATATCCTATTTTTGCATCTGCAAAAAGAGAAAATATATCAGAAAGTTTATAAGTATATCGAACAAATGGCCCCATATTGATTCCATTGATAGTGCCATTACTACTGTATTCTGCAAATCCTCCAATGGTAAGGGTTTCATTGAATTGATAGCCTATCATTGGATTAAAGCTAAATTGTTTTGAAGCACTTGATGATGTTTGGGTTTTTGAATGAATATACTCGATACTACCCATTACTAAAACCGAATTTTTTTGAGCAAAAACATTTATGGATGCAATGCATAAAATTGTGATTATTGTTAATTTCTTCATTTTCCTAAATTTAATTATTAAAATTACTTATGATATTTTGCTAATATTATTTCAAACCAAAATGCTTTGAAATTCCAATAGAAGCTTGTTTGCCAAAAGTAAGTCCAAAATCTGTTGTTTGTGCATAGTTGACACCAAATGCTTGATAATTTAATCCTCCAAAATTGAAGTTCAATCCAAAACCATTTTTCAAATTAACTAATACTGCAGGGGTAATTCCAAACTGCCATCCTGATTTTCCACCAGTTCCTGACATCCATCCCAATTTAGTATCTGCATACACAGAGAAAATATCACTTAAGGACTGAGAATAACGGAAAAAAGGTCCTACAACTGAAGTATTCATGTCATGATCTCCTGAATGCATTTCTTTTGAATAATTAACAAAAGCACCAACCGTTAAACTTTTGCAGAATTGATATCCCAGCATTGGCGCAAATTCAAATGTTGAATGAGTATGATTTGTGGCTTCAGTCTCTTCAGATGAATATCCAATACTTCCCATAACTAATACAGATTTTTGTGCTGATGCAATTAAGCCAGCAAATGCAAAAAAAGCAACTAAAAATAATTTTTTCATACGTTATTAATTTTTTAAGATTTGTGAACTACAAATTTAAGATAGTTTTAATTTGTTTTGAATAATTTTTTAACTGTAGCTAATATTACTTAAGAATTAGAAAAAAAATGTTTGTAATAGAAGATGTATTATAAATACTATTATAATTGCCATTAGCATAGGAATTTTTAATCATAATAAGGAATATATTTTTGTATCAACTTTATGAATTAAAACTATCTTTGTCTCTATTAATGTATAAGTCTAATTAACAATGAAGGTTGAAAAATACGCAGGAATAGATATAGGGTCAAATGGTGTAAGATTATTGATTATGAATGTGTATAAAAAAAACACAATTAAAATCTATAATAAAAATATTTTGGTGCGAGCCCCTATTCGACTAGGCTCAGATAGTTTTGTTCATAATGAAATTAAAGAAAATACATTGGATAATCTCAATAGTGCTATGATTTCTTTTAAGCATTTGATGAAAGTGTATGGTGTAAAAAAATATAGAGCTTGTGCAACATCAGCATTGAGAGAAGCTCTTAATAATAAAGAGGTAATCGAATATGTCAAGCAACATAGTGGTATTGAAATAGAACTTATAGATGGAAAAACAGAAGCGGATATCATATATAAAACGCAAATTAATGATTTGTTGGAAGAAAATAAAGGGTTTTTATTTATAGATGTAGGAGGTGGTAGCACGGAATTAACTTATTATTATAATAGAAAGTCTATTTTTTCTCGCTCTTTCAAAATTGGTGCTGTACG
>JBEIDU010000015.1:0-34996 GCA_040383345.1 Chitinophagales bacterium
TCTTATTCAAATTATACAAAATTGACAAGAATTTATAGCTATTACAGTAGTGATATCAATCGATATATGGAAGGAGCCTTGGGGATGGAGTATAGCCGTCAAGATGTTTTGTTTCCATATGCTTTTGCAGGGATAAATACTAATAAATATGAATATGCGTCGCCTTCTATCTCACTCCATTATTACCCAAAATCTAAGAAGATCAATACGCCAGAAGGCAAATATACGATAGAAAACAAACCTACATTTTTGCATTTGACCGCAAAACAATACATTCCGCTACAAGAAAATCTAGGATCTAATTTCAGTGCAGACCTCGTTTTTAATACTCGAATCAAATCCATTTTGGGTACTACTACGGTTCATTCACAAGCGGGCTATATAATTGGCAGTGCGCCTATATTCAATACTTTTGAAGGAATGGGATTGGCTTTTAGAAATGTTCAATCTTTTGGGCTGGCAAGTCACGATGGATTTATGACTATGCCTAGCGGTTCTTTTTATTCGGATAAGCGCATTGCATTATTTATGAGACAATTGCTTTTTTCTACAAAAGTAACCAAACAAATTCAGTTCAATCCTACGCTTACCTATAGCGCATTGTGGGGCAATATGCAGGACCGTGAGCAACATAATATTACTTTTGAAGTTCCATCGAAGCTATACCAAGAAGTTGGGGTTGAGCTAAGAAACATTATCTTTGGGATGGGAATAGGAAGCTATTACCGTATTGGAGCTTATCAAGAGCCTACTTTTAGCAAAAATGTAGCTTTCCGATTGATTTTTGAGCCTTTTTATTAATCTACAACTATTTCACCTCGCCAAGATAAAGTTCTTGAGGTGAGGATTTTAGTAAAAATTTTCGTGGTACGCCATCGGTTTGATTGAACGAAATAATGGCTTCATTAGGTGAAGTCCAATTATAAGTGATATTATCTTTAAGTTTGTCATTATAAATTTCAAAATGAAGGCTACCGTCTTCAAATCCATGTGCTTTGACATATACAGCTACTTCCCATCCACTAAATTTGGATTCTTTTTCGGCCGTAATTTTGATCTCACATTTTCCGTCTTGGAATTTTCGTATTTCCACAAATTTTTCTTTTTGACAAGAAGTTAATAATAGTATGCTTATAGCAAGGATTAGGAATCTTTTCATATTTTTGTTTTTGTAACTATTGAACGATATAACGTGTTTAAAATTGTGCGTATGTTTTTACTTATTTTTCAGAGTAGAATTAAATTTGCATTAAAAAAAGAGAGAAACCGAAGTTTCTCTCTAACTTTAAACAAATTAAAAAAAAACAATCTTTTTATTTTAAATCAAAACGATCAAGATTCATAACTTTTGTCCAAGCGGCTACAAAATCTTTTACAAATTTTTCTTTTGCATCGCTGCTTGCATATACTTCTGCCAAAGCTCTCAGCTCAGAATTTGAACCAAAAATTAAATCGGCACGTGTAGCAGTCCATTTGTCTTTTCCTGTTTTGCGATCTTTCCCAATAAATATTTCTTGATCAGCATCTTTCGCTTTCCATTCTGTATCCATTGACAATAAATTCACAAAAAAATCTTGTGTCAATTGTTCTTTTTTATCGCTGAAAATTCCTTTGTTAGATTGGTCATAATTAGCATTCAACGCACGCATCCCACCTACTAAAACAGTCATTTCGGGAGCCGTCAAAGTCAAAAGTTGTGCTTTGTCCACTAATAATTGTTCAGTAGCTAAAGTATATTTTGTTTTTAGATAATTTCTAAATCCATCTGCCATAGGCTCTAACAAATTAAATGATTGTACATCCGTTTGAGATTGAATCGCATCCATTCTGCCCGCTATAAAAGGCACTTCTATTGTATTTCCTGCATTCATAGCTGCCTTTTCTACTGCAGTATTTCCTGCTAATACAATCAAATCTGCCATTGAAACTTTTTTATCTTTATTTTTATCATTAAATTCTTTTTGAATTTTTTCATAAGCCTTCAATACTTTATCCAAAACTTTAGGATTATTTGACTCCCAATTTCTTTGAGGCTGTAGACGAATACGAGCACCATTAGCACCACCTCTTCTATCGGAATTTCTGTATGTAGAAGCTGAAGCCCATGCCGTAGAAACCATTTCGCTTAAAGATATTCCTGAATTCAATAGTTGATTTTTTAGATTTTTGATATCATTATCATCTACCAATTTATAATTCAATACAGGAATTGGATCTTGCCAAATCAAATCTTCTTTAGGGGACTCTGGGCCTATATATGTTGTTTTTGGTCCCATATCACGATGTGTCAATTTGAACCAAGCTCTTGCAAAAGCATCTTCAAACGAAGCAGGATTATCCATAAATTTTCTAGATATTTTTTCATACACTGGGTCAAATCTCAAAGATAAATCAGTTGTAAGCATCGTAGGTAAATGCTTTACAGAGGTATCAAAAGCATCCGGGACCATCGGTTTTTGATTTTTGGCCACCCACTGATGCGCTCCTGCAGGACTTTTGGTAAGTTCCCACTCGTTTTTGAACAAGCTTTTGAAAAAATCATGTGTAAATTGAGTTGGGAATTTAGTCCACGTAACCTCTAGACCCGAGGTAATGGCGTCTTTTCCTTTTCCTGTGCCATACGTACTTTTCCACCCAAAGCCTTGCTCTTCTATACCAGCAGCTTCGGGTTCTGGGCCTACATGCGAAGCAGGTCCTTTGCCATGCGTTTTTCCAAAAGTATGACCTCCCGCTATCAACGCTACGGTTTCTTCATCATTCATTCCCATTCTCTTGAAAGTTTCTCTAATATCCTTTGCCGCAGCTACAGGATCGGGATTTCCATTAGGGCCTTCAGGATTGACATAAATCAACCCCATTTGAACGGCAGCCAAAGGATTTTCAAGCTTTCTACCTTCTGAATATCTATTATCGTCAAGCCATTTTTTCTCCGAACCCCAATATATATGATCTTCAGGTTCCCATACATCAGCTCTTCCTGCCGCAAAACCAAACGTCTTGAATCCCATAGACTCCAACGACACATTTCCTGCCAATATCATCAAATCAGCCCAAGAAATTTTTGAGCCATATTTTTGTTTTATAGGCCACATAAGCCTTCTAGCTTTATCCAAATTTCCGTTATCTGGCCAACTATTTTGTGGTGCAAAACGTTGCTGTCCAGCTCTAGTACCGCCACGACCATCGCCCGAACGGTATGTACCCGCACTGTGCCAAGCCATACGAATAAATAAAGGCCCGTAATTACCAAAATCCGCTGGCCACCAATCTTGCGACTGTGTCAAAACTTGTTGTATATCTTTTTTTAATGCAAAATAATCCAACGTCTTAAATTCCTTGATATAATCAAAATCTTTTCCCATTGGGTTCGTCTTCTCGGAATGTTGTTTTAAAACATCCAAGTTCAGCCTGTTTGGCCACCAGTCTTTATTGGTGGTAGCTTTCATAGCAGCTTCTCTTCGAGCGGTTGTTTCTGTTTTATTGGCAGAACCATGTCCCATAGGGCATTCCCCCTTTTTTTCTTGTGCAAATGCCCATGATGAGCACAGCAAAATTGATGATAAAATTACATGTTTCATATTGCTATATTTTAATTTTGACACAAATTTACAACGCAATAACACTTTGATATCATATATTGTTTCTATGAAATATATAGATAAAATCTATGGTGTAATATTCATATCAAAAACCACCTCAACATCTGTATCACCACCTGCTGTTTGAAGACTTGTGTTGGGCTTTTTTGGGTGGTGGCGTAAAATAATCGTTAGTGGAAATATTCCTGAATTTGTGGTATTAAACGAAGTATTGATTCCCAATGGATTGTTGTTTGCATCTACATCGGTTTTTGATACAATAGGCGCGCCCGTTGTATTAAATTGATAGAAAAATTCGTGATCTATACCTTCGCTTTTAATTTCATCTGTTATTTGAGTTAATTTTCCCGAATCTCCTGTATAGACTTCTATTCGTCCGGTATAGTTTGTGTTTGCTTTTAAAATTGATACCGTTTTTCTTCCTGCATTTCCTCCTTCTCCATCATAATCCTCATAAGTAAAAGAAGATTGACTGCCATCTGGAGCGGTAAGGATATATTTAAAAACGGTAATGGTTTCATGATCTGATGCATGCACATGATCTTTTTCACAAGAAATCATTACAAATAACATTGTAAAAATAAATAATGAGATATTTTTCATAATTTTGAATTTTAAATTAATAATTTTGTTCAAAGATAATAAAAAAAATACAAATGCAACAATGTTGCATTAAAAAATAATGAAACATAGAAAGACGCGTACTCAAGATTTTGTATTAGAGGAATTTCAGAAGGCTGACAAAGCGTTGTCGCAATCCGAAATTCTAAAAACATTAGAAGGAAAAGTAAACAGAGTTACTATTTATAGAATTATGGATAGATTTGAATCTCAAGGGATTCTTCATAAACTCATAGATGGAGAAGGTATAGCCAAATATGCATTGTGCAAAGACTGTAAACACGAAGCCAAAAGTCATCATCATAATCATATACATTTTAATTGTACCAATTGTCATGAAGTAACCTGTATAGAACAAGCGCCTATTCAATATGAATTGCCCAAAGAGTATTTAATTGAAAAAATTAACTTTAACGTAATTGGTATTTGCCCGAAATGTACTATTAAGGATTGATTTTGGTCGATTGCCAATTGACTAGCTGCCAATTATGTTTCTTTTTTTTATTGATACTTGTAAAACGAATTTCCACTTCAAAAGGAGTACCTTTGTATTTGCCTCGTACAAGCACATCACCCGTACCTACAGCTATTTTTCCATACAATTTATAGCTACAGTTTTTAAATTCGTAATAAGAGTATTCAATTTCGTTTTTTGCAATACTTTCAATAAAAGTAGTAAAATTTTGTTGCTCACCATTGGAATGCACATAATGAAGATTGCTATCAATATAATGCGATAATTTACCGATATCTTTTTTGACCATATAATCAAAACGCTTTTTCTCAATAGTTTCTAAATTGATTTTTTTCACAATTTTGGACTGAGCCATTAATTGAAAGCTCCCTATTAATAAAAATAGTAAAAAAAAGAATTGTTTCATTTTTAGAAATTAATTATTTGGCAAACACTAAAAATATAATTTATTGTTGAACATCATTTATCATACCCGCACCTACCGTTACATGCGTACCTTCATCTATCAAAATAAAACTACCCGTATTTCTATTTTTTTTATAACTGTCAAAAAA
Source organism: Chitinophagales bacterium (assembly GCA_040383345.1). Classification (GTDB taxonomy): domain Bacteria; phylum Bacteroidota; class Bacteroidia; order Chitinophagales; family JADJOU01; genus CHPMRC01. Next base: position 5,250 of record JBEIDU010000015.1, read on the forward strand.
CAAAGGTTTGGTAGTACGTAATTGTATTCTTCCTATTTCATTCATTTTCAGTTCTGATTCACCTTGAATTCTACTCAAATTATTGATATCCATTTTGTAATGAATAGCTTTAACAATGGCTTTTACTTCATTTGTATTATGCTTCAGCACAAATTTTTGACCAATAGCTATAGGTCTATCACCCATCCAACAGATCATAGCATCAATATCTTGACTGTTTTTTGGGGCATTATTTTCTCGAACAATCATATCGCCTCTGGACACATCTATATCATCATTAAGCAATATGCTACAACTCATGGGTACAAATGTTTCCTCAAGTTCTTTTTCGCCAAAATGAATAGCTTTGATAGTACTACTAAATCCTGATGGCAAAACAGTAATTTTATCATTTTTTCGCAATACGCCTCCCAACATTTTGCCTGAATACGCTCTATAATCATGAAATTCATCGTTCTGAGGACGAATAACATGCTGAACTGAAAAACGAGCATCTATAAAATTATAATCATTGGCTATATGGATATTTTCAAGCAAATACATCAATGTAGTCCCTTCATACCAATTCATATTTTCCGACTTATTGACAATATTGTCTCCATTAAGTGCTGAAATAGGTATAAAATGAAAATCTTTGATGTCTAATTTTGAAGCAAATTCTTTAAATTCTTTCTTGATATTTTCAAATACTTCTTCGCTATAATCCACCAAATCCATTTTATTGATACAAACTGCCAAATGCGGAATGCCAAGCAACGAAGCAATTAAAGAATGCCTTTTTGTTTGTTCTACAATTCCTTTTCGCGCATCAATTAAAATGATAGCTAAATTGGCGGTAGAAGCCCCCGTAACCATATTTCTTGTATATTGAATATGACCAGGTGTATCGGCAATTATAAATTTTCTTTTGGGTGTAGCAAAATATCGATACGCTACATCAATGGTAATTCCCTGCTCCAATTCAGCCTTGAGTCCATCGGTAAAATAGGCTAAATTTAGTGTGTTTTCACCTTTTCGTTCACTCGTTTTTTGGATTGCGTCTATTTGGTCTTGAAAAAGTGATTTTGAATCATAGAGTAGTCTTCCTATCAAGGTACTTTTTCCATCGTCTACACTTCCGGCTGTAGTAAAGCGTAATAGCTCCATATCCAAATATTTTTCGCTGTTAAAGTTCTCTGATTGCATATTGAATTTGGGTATTTGATCCTATAGTTTTACTTCTCTTCGCTGGCTTTGTGATACAAACATGAAAACAAAGATAAAATAAAGAGAAAGCGCAAGCATAGTGCTAAATAATGCTTTGATGATTATGTAAAATATATTGTAGAATTGTCCAATCTCCGTAAAAAAATATACTAAATGAAAAATAAATAAGGTAATAAATAAATACCGAGCAATAAAGTTTTTACCTTGTAAAGAAATGGATAATGTAGCCTCTTCATCCATCCTACTTTGCATAAATTTCAATATATATGGCTTAACAAATGCTATAAGTACAGTAGCAAAAATACCTACCCCAAGTGTAAAACTAAAGACATCTATCAAAAAAGCATATAAAAAAGCTATAACAAGCAAATAAATATTAGGGATAGACCTTGGATACAAAATTATAAAAATTGGGAAAAGTTTGGGATTTAAAAGCCCAAAGAAATTGATATTATTCACAAACAAAGTTTGTGTAAAAAACAAAAAAAACGCGGTAAAAAGAATACTTGATATCTTATTTTTCATTACACTTATTTGATGGTTTGCATTGCAGTATCTATAAAATGTTCAATTTGCTTCAACTCTTTATATTGATTATTTTTAATAATATAGACATATTCTAATTTTGAAAAATCCGTATTTAAATTAACATTAATTTCTGCAAAATTACTTTCGTTGTCCACAACTTGATTTAATACTTTACCTACAACTATACCCTCAGGATAAAAAGTAGAAAATCCACTTGTTTCTATGATTTCACCTTTTTTCAATTTTACGTGTTTTGGAATATCTTCTAATGAAGCTATACGAATATCTGGACCTTGCCATTTCAAAACACCTATTTGTCTCGAACTCTTAACTCTTACACTAATATTAGCATCTTTATTCAAAAAAGACATAATACATGAATAATTTTTAGATACTTGTATCACAACTCCAACAGGACCATTGGGACCTATGACGCCCATATCTACTTTTACGCCATGAAGACTTCCTTTGTTTATAATTAAATAATTTCGTGAATTAGAAATGGTATTGCTTACTACTTTTGCTTCAGTCAATTGATAGGTATTCTTTATGTTAGTTTCTGAAATTGGATCTTTTACATTTGAAGCATTTGGACGAGAATAGTTAAATAGTTCTTGAAGCAACTTAGCATTTTCTTTGGCTAAGCTATCATTTACATTTCTAAGTCCAAAATAATTTTTTGTACTTGTTATATTATCATATAAATTGCCTACAATGTAATTGGAACGATTTACAAATCCTGCATTATGATACCCATTATTTTTGAAAAGTATAAATAAGGCAATTATTTCTAAAAAAATAAAAAATAAAAATGGAAATATTCTAAGTAATATTTTAATTATATTGCCCATAAGTTAATTCAAAACCTTACTTTAAAACAGCTTCAAAATTTTCCATATTTTTCAGTGCAATATTGGTACCTCTAGCTACAGCTAATAAAGGATCATCTGCTACGTGAACTTTCAATTTAGTTTTATCACTGATTCGTTGATCTAATCCTCGCAACAATGCACCACCTCCAGTGAGGTAAATCCCAGTCCTAAAAATATCTGCAGCTAATTCTGGCGGTGTATTTTCCAAAGCTCTTAAGATAGATTCTTCTATTTTTTGGATAGATTTATCTATTGCATCTGCTATCTCATGATAAGATATCACTATTTGTTTTGGGATTCCCATTACGTTGTCTCTTCCTTGAACTGGATAATCAGGTGGGGGATTGTCCAAATGAGTCAATGCAGATCCTACATTTTTCTTTACAAGTTCCGCTGTAGGTTCGCCGATATTAAGATTATGCTGCGTTTTCATATAATCCATAATATCTTTTGTCAATTGATCTCCTGCAAGACGAATTGATTGATCGCTTACAATACCAGATAATGCGATTACTGCAATTTCTGTTGTACCACCTCCTATGTCTACAATCATGTTGCCTTCTGGCTCTTTTACATCTATACCTATTCCTATAGCGGCAGCCATTGGTTCATAAATAAGTTTTACTTCTTTTCCTCCAGCTCTTTCTGCACTATCTACAACGGCTCTTAGTTCAACTTCTGTAATTCCAGATGGAATGCAAATCACCATTTTAAATGTAGGCGGAAATAAGAATTTATTAGACTTATTTATTAAACCTATCATTCCTCGAATCATATTTTCTGCTGCATTAAAATTGGCAATTACACCATCTTTTAGAGGTTTAACTACTTCAAGATTTTTATGTTCTTTCCCTTGCATCTGCTGTGCTTTCATTCCTATTGCTATTACTTTATCGGAGACTTTATCAATAGCGACCATAGAAGGCTCATCTACTACTACTTTGTCATTGTGCATGATAATAGTATTGGCTGTACCCAAATCTATAGCTATTTCTTGAGTAAGGAAATTAAAAAGTTTCATTTAATCGATTATTTAAACGTTGATTTTGACCCACAAAAGTAATGTATGAAATTTATATAACTGACTTTTTTTTAATAATTGAATAAAAAAAGTAAAAAAAGTAAATTTTCTTAAAATTTATTTTTTTAAAAAAAAATATAATCATTTGAATTCATTGAGTTTATATTTAAATAAAAGAGTGTTCTTTTATGTTTAAAATATCACTAATTTCTTCATAAAAATTAGAAAAAGTTACAATTATCATACAATTTATAATAGTCAAGTGCTAGAATATAATTTTTATACTAAAATTTGGAGAAATTGCTAATGAATTGCTTAATAACAAAACTCATTTCATAAAGAAATTAGTCTGCTCAATTTTATTGTAAATTTATAAATTTTCAAAGAACTTGTTTGCCTTAATAATAATATGAAATCAATGATTTCATGTGTTATATGCCTCAAACACTATGAAGTTAATTCTTTTGTAGTGAAATAATTAACCAAAATGCGTTGTATCTGATTTTTTTTTTCTAAATTTGCGGTTCTTGACTAATTTAAAAGCTAAAATCTAATATAAAATGGACTTTAATTCCCCTATAAAAATTAAAAAATATAATAACGATAAAACGCAGGCAGAAATCATATTAATAGAAAAAGGAAATGCTTCTGCAGATTTAGGCCTTGAAACATGGCAAATAGATGTTGTCAATAATTCACATGAAAACAACGCATCTATTCATTCATTTCCATCACCTAATGGACTGAAAGTAATTGTTAATCTTGACTTATCAAGCAACAAAGCAGCACACATATATACTGAGGCCGCACGAAAAGCTGGAAATAATGTCTTGGCAGAAATTAAAAAATATAATGTAGTTTCATTGGTAGTTTCTCATAAATTAAGTACTTGCTTATTGCATGAATTTGCAGAAGGATTGATAATGGGAGCCTATACATTCCAAAAATATTTGAGTAAAAAATCCATTCAACCCATAGAAACTGTTTATTTGAATTGTGGTGATGTAACCGAGCAATCAATTAATGAATTAAATACCGTTTTGGAAGCCAATTATATTGCACGAGATTTAGTAAATGAACCTGTAAATACATTGACCGCTACAAAATTAAGCGAAGCATTTGTAGCATTGGGAAAACAAGCCAATTTTAATGTAAAAGTCTTGGACAAAGCAGAGCTTAAAAAACAAGGATTTGGTGGTTTATTATCTGTAAATATGGGAAGTATTGAACCGCCAACATTTACTATAATGGAATATAAGCCTGCTAATGCTATTAATACAAAACCATTTTTACTTGTTGGAAAAGGATTAGTATACGATACAGGAGGATTGTCATTGAAACCTACTGCAAATAGTATGGACAGTATGAAAAGTGATATGGCAGGAAGTGCTGCAGTAGCCGGTGCCATGTATGCTATAGCTAAAAACAATTTACCTATATATATGGTAGCTTTGGTTCCTGCTACAGATAATAGACCTGGTGAAAATGCATATACACCAGGTGATATAATTACAATGCATAATGGAAAAACAGTAGAAGTATTAAATACCGATGCAGAAGGAAGATTAATACTTGGCGATGCCTTGAGTTATGGAGCGCAATTCGAGCCCGAACTTTGTTTGGACTTAGCTACATTGACAGGAGCGCAAGTAATTGCTATTGGTAGCCTCGGGGCAGCCATAATGGGAAATGCAGATGAAGCACAAAAAACAGCTTTGAAAAATGCAGGAAATCAAGCATATGAAAGAGTAGCAGAAATGCCTTTTTGGGATGAGTATGGTGAAAAAGTAAAGTCTGAAATTGCGGATTTGAAAAACATTGGAGGTCCCGAAGGAGGTTGTATTACCGCAGGAAAATTCTTAGAAAATTTTGTATCATATCCTTGGATTCATATAGATATAGCCGGGCCTTCTTTTTTAGGCGCTAAAACTTCATATATTCCAAAAGGAGGAACAGGATTTGGCGTTCGTTTATTATATAATTTCTTTAAATCAAAAGTAAAATAAAGTAGTCGTGGAAGAAAAGAAAAAACCTGTTATAGGAATTACATTGGGCGATATCAATGGTATTGGACCTGAGATAATCTTAAAAGCATTGTCAAATGAACGAATCTTCAGCAAATGCCAGGTTGTAATTTTTGGTAGTGAAAGTGTATTGCAATTTTATAAAAAACAATTTCCTACTATTAAAACGCCTTTTCATGTCTTGGCAAAAGATGAAAAGTTTCATTCAAAAATGGCAAACCTTGTAGAATGTTCTGACAAACCTTTGATCGTGAATATGGGAATTTCTTCGGATTTTTCTGGATCAATGAGTATTCGGTTTCTCAATGAAGCAATACAATATTACCAAGCAGGCAAAATAGATGCGCTCGTTACAGGCCCTGTAAATAAAGAATATATTAAAACTAATCCTCCATTTACAGGTCATACAGAATTCATTGCTCAAAAATTGAATGAAAAAGATCCTATGATGATTATGACCAGTGACTATCTTCGCGTAGCATTAGCATCGCATCATTTGGCATTGAAAGAAGTAAGTGGCAAATTAAATGCAGCCGTTTTACTTCAAAAAATAAAAACCTTACATGACTCTTTAAGCATTGACTTTGGTGCTCAAAGACCTAAAATAGCTGTTTTGGCGCTCAATCCACACTCTGGTGAAGGCGGAAAAATAGGAACAGAAGAACAAGAAATCATAATTCCTGCACTTAAAAAAGCGGAGGATCAAAAAATTATTGTTCAAGGACCATTTCCAGCAGATGGCTTTTTTGCAAGTGGTAAATTTCAGCATTTTGATGGAGTACTAGCAATGTACCATGATCAAGGATTGATTCCTTTCAAATATATAGCGGGTATGGAAGGTGTAAATTTTACAGCAAACTTGAGTTTAGTTAGAACATCGCCTGATCATGGTGTAGCATTAGATATAGTAGAAAAAGGAGAGGCCGATGCACAATCAATGACACATGCTATATATCAAGCATTGGATATTCTTCAAATGCGAACAAAAATGAACCAGTTTCATGAAAAACCTTTGGCTAAATTAGAAATAAAAGATCTAGAGAGATAATAACTTTTTATAAATGAAAATTTTCAAGTTTGGGGGAGCATCTATGAAAGATGCCTCAAGTATCAAAAATGTTATAAATATTATCGATGAATTCTCAAAAATCGATAGAATTTTTGTAGTAGTTTCTGCAATAGGTAAAACAACAAATTTTCTTGAAACTATTGTCAAGCATTTGTCTACGGATACTAATGAAGCGAAACGATTGATGCATGACTTAATTCATACTCATAAAAATTTAGCAGTAGAACTTTTTAATGGGAAAGAAGATGTTGCATTATTTACAGAATTTGAAAATATATTACAAAAAACGTATGATTTTATAGATAAGAATGAATCACATAATTATAATTTTGTTTATGACCAAATTGTGAGCCAAGGAGAAATCCTTTCTAGCTTATTATTAAATGCTACTATTGCCAATACAACATTGAATACAACCTATATCAATGCGAGAAATTTAATTAAAACAGACGACAACTATACCGATGCCAATATTCTATGGGATGAGACTTTGATGGCTGTCAATAGCGTTTTAAGTATTACTTCATCTCAAATATTAGTTACCCAAGGATTTATTGGCTCAAATTTAGAAATGCTATATACCACTCTTGGTAGAGAGGGATCTGACTATACGGCAGCTATTTTAGCTTATGCCCTCAAAGCAGATGAATTAACTATTTGGAAAGATGTGAAAGGAGTATATACTGCAGATCCAAAGTTATTTCCAGAGGCTACAATGATAGACAAATTATCTTACAAAGAAGCTATTGAAATGACTTTTTATGGCGCGCAAGTTATACATCCAAAAACAATTAAACCTATTCAAAATGCTAATTGTATATTGAACGTTCGTTCTTTTATTGACAAGGATACAAAAGGAACTCAAATAGGCAATTTTGAGATAGATTCATATAATCCAGTAATAGTATTGAAAGAAAATCAAGTTTTATATACATTTTCAGTAAAGGATTTTTCATTTTTAAATGAAACCAATTTAGGAAAAATTATAGAAACCTTTGGTAAATATAGCCTGCGAATCAATCTAATGCAAAACACGGCTATTGAATTCATTGTTTGTACTGATGAAAAAATTGGGAAAAATGAATTAATTATTGCTGCCTTATGCGACACATTTGATATTACTATTGAAAAAAATCTAAAACTACTTTCTATTCGTCATTTCAATGAGGACATTATCAAAAAATTGACTCAAAATGAATCGATATTCATATCGCAGCGAAATTCAAATACGATGCAGTATTTGATGCGCTAAAATACGATTGAAACTTATTATTTGAAAAAATCTCTTTTATTGCTGATAATCTAAATTTCGATTAAATCCGTCATTAATCATTATATTTCCAACAAAAGCAATAAAAAAGCAAAACGTTCCCACCATAGAGGCAGACAAAACAACCCCAATGTATTCACTTAAATATTTGAAAGACAATGAAATAGGTATAATTGTGGCTCTAACAAAATTGGGAATAGTACTACTAGCTGTAGAACGAAGGTTGGTTCCAAATTGTTCTGTAGTATTCATCACAAAAAGACCCCAATATCCAGTACTTGCTCCCATTAAGAATGTAAGGATATAATAAAAATTTTCAGATTGATTTCTTGTAAATAAAAAAATAAGCCCACATATAGCTGAGAATACTAAATAACCAAAAATCACTTTTTTTCGACTTTTTGCTAATTGGCTTAAAAAACCACTCAATAAGTCTCCAACTGATAATCCAATATATGTCCACATAATACATGTAGGGATTGAAACACTTATTTGGCTATTTGCCTCTGAAAATCTATCTGCCAAAGCACACAATATTCCTACCATATACCATATAGGTACACCTATAGCAAAACAGGACAAATATGTCTTTGCTATATCGGGAGTCTTGAAAAAATGAAAAAAATTGCCTTTTTCAATATCACTATCTACTTTTGTTTTTTTGAAAAGTTCACTTTCCATATTTTGTGTTCTTATAAAAAGCAAAATAAATCCCATGACACCTCCTATGATATAAGCAATTTGCCAATTAAGAAAATGCCACCCCAATAAATCATTTAAAATATGCCCCTGCTTGCCCACAATAACGGCAAAAACTGCACCCATAGCTCCAAAAGTAACAATAATCATTGTCCCTATTCCTCGCTTATTCTTTTCCATAGTTTCACTAATCAAGGTAACACCTGCACCTAATTCACCTGCCAAACCAATTCCAGCCAATAATCTCAAGATTTTATATTGTTCTATGTCTGTTATAAATGCATTCGCTATATTGGCAAGAGAATAAAGCAAAATAGAACCAAAAAGCACCACAACACGACCTCTTTTATCACCTAAAATTCCCCATATAAGTCCTCCAATCATCATGCCAAACATTTGATAATTAAAAAGCACGATTTCTAATTCTCGAATCGCCGATTCTTCAAATCCTAATGACAAAATACTGTCTTTTTTAACAATATTGAATAATATAAGATCATAAATATCTACAAAATACCCTAACGAGGCTACTATTAATAAAATCCATACTTTCCTTGTCATTACTGTATTATTTTAAATTCAAAATTAATCTTTTTAATTTATTTTGGTTAAAATAAATTAAGAAATGTTAAAAAATGGAAACTTTAAAAACATTTTCAGTTTCCAAAGTGAAAATGTTTTATATTTGCACCTCAAAAAATTCGATTCATATAAAATGGATGTAATTTCTCAAATTTCTGAAATCTCAAAAAAACTATTTTTCCAAAAAGGGATTAAAAGTGTAAGTGTGGATGATATTTCAAAAGAATTAGGGATTAGTAAAAAGACTTTTTACAAATTTTTTACAAGTAAAGAAGAATTATTGGACAAATTAGTTCAAAGCCACATCGAAAATGAAAGGCTTGAAATAGAACGATTGGTTTTATCTTCCGAAAATGCCATAGATGAACTATATAATATATATAAATTCAACGTAGCCAACTGCATGAATATGGGAAATCATTTTGTAGATGAGCTTAAAAAAAATTATTTTATAACTTGGCGAAAGCTTGAAGCACATCTTTACAATGATGTTCCAAAAGTAATATTTAACAACCTAGAAAGAGGTCAATCCGAAGGTTTATATTGCATGTACTTACAAAAAGAATACATAGCACAGATCTATTCGAAAAACTTATTCAATACATTAGAATATTTTGTAGTGCAACATCAATGTTCTATAGTTCAATTATTTCAATCTCACTTTCTATATCATGTCAAAGGAATTGGCACTAAAAAAGGGCTTGAAGAATTGTCTAAAATTGTAGAATTGGAAAAAGAACGATTAATCGAAATTAACAATATAATAAATTAAATACTATGCTTTTTAAAAATAAATTAAATAAAGTTTTTGGCGTGTTTATTATTTCAACAATAGGCTCATATGTGGCATCAGCACAATCTATGTTTGACCTCAATAAATCTATTGTCTATGCACTCAAACACAATTATAATTATCAAAAACAAGAGCTCGACCGAGCTATTACGTATGAGAAAACAAATGAAGTTTTATCACTCGGATTTCCAAAAATCAATGGTTCTATTGGATATAGAAATAATTTTCAACTGCCTACATCCATTTTACCTGGTGAAATAGTTGGAAGACCAGGTACCACAGTCCCCGTTCAGTTTGGGACCTCAAATAATGCCGACATTGGATTTTCAGTTCAACAATTGATTTTTGATGGAAGATACTTAGTAGGAGTTCAGGCACGAAAAGCAATTAAATCGTTAGCTGATGTTCAACTAAAAATAAGTGAACAAGGTGTGAAAGAATTGATTTCGAAATCTTTTTACCAAATCTTAGCATTGGATGAAAGTATCAAAATGCTTAATGAAAATCAAGTAGTGTTAAATAAATTGCTAGATGACACTCGCAAAACCTTCAAGCAAGGCATAATAGAAGAGTTAGATGTAGAACGTCTTGAATATAATGTATTGAATTTAGATAAATTGATTATTAATACAAAAAATCAAAGAGAATTAGCTATAAATGCTTTTAAATTCAATCTAGGATATCCTTTGGATAGTAATATTACTTTATATGGTAATTTGGCTCAAGAAGCAGGAAAATATAAATCGATTCCTTCTTCATTTGATTTAAGTCAAAAACCTGAACTTAAAATGCTTCAAGAAAACGTAAATATAAAAAACTATGATTTAAAACAAAATAGAGCAGGATACTTGCCTTCATTATATGGTAGTGCAGCCTATGGCTGGCAAGCACAGCGTCAAAGCTTTGACTTTTTTCAAGGTGGTGATTGGTTTCGTTATGGTAATTTTGGGATACTATTGAATGTTCCTATTTTTGATGGGTTGACAAAAAAATTTCAAGTAAGTCAAGCAAAAATGGCATATAATAAAGCAAAATTTGAGCTTATAGAGTACGAACAAGCTTCTAAAATTCAAGCCATTCAGTCTGTAATTAGCTTACAAAATGCTATTAATGATCTTGAATACCAAAATAATATTTTAAAACTATCTTCAAAAATTCAAAATAAAACGCAAATTAAGTATAAAGAAGGGGTAGGTAGCAGTTTTGAATTTGCACAAGCACAAAACGAACGTATCCAGCAGCAATTAAAAGTGATTCAAGCACTTCAAAATGTAGCAACAAAAGGAATAGAATGGTCAAAAGCTATAGGAAAATTATAATAAAATATCAAAACTAAAAAAGAAATTAAAAATAATTATATGAAAAAAATACAATTAGTTACACTTATGATTTTTGCCATTTTCGCAATCCAAAGTTGTGGAGATAAAGTATCAAAACTAAAAAAAGAAAGAGATGAACTTAATAAAGAATTAGCTTCTTTAAATGAAAAATTAGAAAAAGTAAATGCCGAAATTGAAAAACTAGAGCCTATGAAAGTGGAAGCCCTTTTAGTATCAGCACAGACAATACAAACGCAGACATTTGAGCACTTTGTAGATCTACAGAGTAATGTAAATACAGATCAAGATATCATGATGTATCCCGAATTTGCAGGAACGCTAAAGCTAAATGTAAAAGAAGGACAACATGTAAGTGCAGGACAAATTATAGGTGAAATCAATGACGGTGGCATGTCTCAGCAATTAGGACAAGCAAAAGCGCAAGCAAATTTAGCTCAAACGGCATTTAAAAAACAAGAAGCTCTTTGGAAACAAAATATTGGCTCTGAAATTCAGTATTTGCAATCCAAAACCAATGCCGAAGCCGCTCAAAAACAAGTTGCAGCTATTCAAGTACAATTGGGTCGTACCAAACTAAAAGCACCTTTTAGCGGAACTATTGATAAAGTAATTATCCAAAATGGCCAAGTAGTAGCACCGGGAATGCCAATCATTCAATTAGTAAGTCTAGGACAAATGAAAGTAGAAGCGGATGTGCCTGAAAACTATATTAGCTCAGTTAAACAAGGGTCTGATGTACATATAGAAATTCCAAACTTGAACAAAAAACTACAAAGCAAAATTGTAAAAGTAGGAAGTAGTATCAATCCAAGCAATAGAACATTTAACATCGAAATTCATATTCCAAACACCGACGGAACGATTAAACCTAATTTAATGGCAAAAATCAAGATTTTGGACTATAAAAATCCAAATGCATTTGTAGTGCCTACTCAAGTTGTAAAACAAGATGCTAAAAATAATTTCTATGTGTATACTATTTCAAAAATCAATAAAAATGAAGGTGTAGCTAAGAAAACTACTATCGTAAAAGGAAAATCTAGCGGCAACCAAACAGAAGTATTGATGGGGCTTTCTCCAAACGATAAAGTTATAATCGAAGGCGCAAACAATATGAGCGAAGGAAGGAAGGTAAAATTTTAATTTATAGACAATAGATGATAGATATTAGATTTTAGATTTCTAATTGCTATTTTAAAGATACATAATATGCATAATTTAAAGGAATTAAAAATTTGGATTAAATCAATGGAATTAGTTAAAAAAGTATATTTACTTATTCCTGAAATTCCAAAAGATGAAAAACATGGACTAATAGACCAAATTAAAAGGTATGCAATTTCCATTCCGTCAAACATTGCTGAAGGTGCAGGAAGAAATTCAAAAAAAGAATTTGCACATTTTCTTGGTATAGCTAACGGTTCTTCTTTTGAACTATATACTCAAATCAAACTATTAGAAAGTTTAAATTTAATAAAAACCACTTCTATCATTGAGATATATACAGATATTGAAGAAATCCAAAAAATGATATATTCTTTTAAAAAAAATGCTAATAAAATCAATCTAACATCTAAAGTCTAACATCTCACATCTATAATCTAGTATCAAAATATAAAATATATGCACGAGAAAAAACAATTTGGAATATCCACGTGGGCCATTAATAATAGGGTCACGGTTTATATTATGACGGCAATTATCGTTATAGCAGGTTCTATAGCATATGTAACAATGCCAAGGGAAGATTTCCCAGAAATTATTGAAAATAAAATCTATATCACTTCCGTATATCCAGGAAATAGTGCGGAAGATTTGGAAAAATTGGTCACAAAACCTTTGGAAAAGAAAATCAAAGGGTTGAGTGGTGTTGAAAAAATCACGTCGAGTTCGTATCAAGATTTCTCCATGATTATTGCAGAATTTTCGGAGGAATTTACGGTAGACCAAGCCAAACAAAAGGTAAAAGACGAAGTGGATTTAGTGAAATCAGATAACGACTGGCCTACCCTAGACAATGGTGGGAAGGTAAGTCCTACGGTATTCAATATCAATATTGCGGAAGAAAATCCAATCTTGAACATTAATCTAAAAGGTGATTATACCGCGCAGCAGCTCAAACAATTTGGAGAAGACATCAAAGATGATATCGAAGATATTGCCGAGGTGAAAAAAGTAGATATCTTAGGCGTAGGAACCAAAGAAGTAGAAATTGCTATTGATATATACAAAATGACCGCTTCAAAAGTTGGTTTTGACGATGTACAAAGAGCGGTTCAGGGTGAGAACATTACATTAAGTGGTGGAAACTTGACGCAAGATGGCAATCAAAGCAATATTCGTATTGTAGGAGAAATCAAAAATCCTGAAGAGTTGAACAATATTGTAGTGAAATCTTTTGGTGGAGTGGTATTATTAAGAGATATTGCTAACGTTTCATTCAAAGAAAAAGAACGTACTACATTTGCTCGTGAAAAAGGCGAAGAAGTGGTCATGCTTAGCGTGAAAAAACGAAGCGGTAAAAATATGATTACCGCTATTGAACAAATCAAAGAAAAGATTAAAATAGCTCAAGAAGAATACCTTCCAAAAGACGTAAATATAGAATATTCGGGTGACCAAAGCCACCGTGTAGAGCACTCGGTAGATGAACTTTCCAACCATATTATCTTTGGAATCGTTCTAGTAATGCTTGTATTGATGTTCACAATGGGACTTCGAAATTCTCTTTTTGTAGGGTCGGCTATTCCGCTTTCAATGTTGATGGCCTTTGCATTTTTATCTTGGTACGGCGTTACGCTTAACACCATGGTACTTTTTGCCTTGGTTATGGGATTGGGAATGCTCGTAGATGATGGAATTGTGGTCGTGGACAACGTATTTGCCAATATGCAAAAAGGTATGAACCGTATCGATGCTTCAAAATATGGTATTGGCGAGATAGCGTGGCCTGTAATCAGTTCTACAGCTACTACATTGGCGGCATTTTTTCCTTTGGGATTGTGGCCGGGCACGATGGGTAAATTTATGATCTACTTCCCTGCTACCCTATCTGTGGTTTTAGCGGCATCCCTAATCGTAGCCATGATTATCAATGCGTCTATGACCGCAGGATTTATGGATTTACGCGATGAAAATATCGAAAGAAAAGATATGAATCGTTATTCATTAATTTTGTTTGTCGTTGGGTTGTTATTTGCTATTCCAGGCTACATCATGGGAAGTGGCGTATTGAGAGGCATTGGGCATTTAGCCTTGCTTTCTATCGGAATGATGTGGTTTTATCATAAATATTTATTTCAATGGACGCAAAACTTCCAACATTCCTTTTTCCCTCGATTAGAAGAGAAATATTCAAAATATTTGGCAGGTTTATTACACGGCAAAAAACCTAGAAATGCCCTTTTTGGCATTATTATTTTATTGTTTTTATCATTTATTTTAGTAGGTGTATTCCCTCGAAAAGTACTATTTTTCCCAGATAATATTCCAAATATGAATATTGTCTATGTAGAGTATCCACAAGGAACCGACATCAACAAAACGAATGAAGCCGTAAAAAAAGTAGAAAAACAAGTTTTGGATGTATTGAAACGCTATACTAAACCTTATGGAGGTATGGACTTTTTGGTACAATCGGTAACGTCGCAAGTAGGTGAAGGTGGCGGAAATGTGCGTATGGATATTGGAAACAGTTCCGAAATGCCATATAAAGGAAAAGTAACAGTATTGTACCATGAATTTAAAGAGCGAAAAGGCATCAATACACAAGACATCTTAGATACGTTGCGTGCCACAATTACTCCGATTCCAGGTGCTAAAATAACGATTGAAAAAGAACAAAATGGTCCGCCATCGGGCTACCCTATTAGTATTGAACTCAAAGGCGAAGATTATGAGCAAATGCTGGTAGAAGCGGAGAAAATGATTGAATTTATCAATACCAAAAAAATTAAAGGTATAGAGCAATTAAGTGTGGATGTAAACAAAGACAAGCCCGAACTACGTGTGAATGTAGACCGCATAGCCGCTGGAAATTTGAGCACGTCTACCGCATTGGTTGGATTCACGCTACGTAGAGCGGTTTACGGACAAGAAATTGACAACTACAAAGAAGGTGACGATGATTATGAAATCAATATGCGTCTTCAAGACAGTCAACGAAAAGATGCCAGTGTTTTGTTCAATCAGTCAATGACGTTTAGAAATCAAAACAATGGTCAAATGATGCAAATCCCAATTACTACCATTGCTACTACGGAAAATACCAAAACGTTTAATCAAATCAAACGAAGAGACAACAAGCGTGTTTTGACGGTGTATTCCAACGTTTTGAATGGATTCAATGCCAATGAAATCAATCAACAAATCAAACAAGAACTAAAAAGTTATAAATTTGAAAATGGCGTAAGCTACCGATTTAGTGGCGAACAAGAAGAACAAGCCAAAAATCAAAACTTTTTGGGATTAGCACTTTTATATGCATTGATTGGTGTAGCTACCATTATTATCTTACAGTTCAACTCTACATCCAAAACCGTAATTATTATGGCTACGATCCTCTTGAGTTTCAGTGGTGTATTTCTTGGATATGTGTTTACCAATATGGATTTTGTCATTTTGATGACGATGATGGGAATTATCTCGCTGGCTGGGGTGGTAGTGAAAAATGGAATTGTACTTATGGACTTTTTTGTACTATTATTGGATGAAAAAGTAGCCGAGCGTGGCGTAGAAAAACACGATGATTTATCGATTGATGATATCCGTGATGTGATTGTAGAAAGTGGTAAATCGCGTCTAAGACCTGTATTGCTTACTGCTACTACAGCCGTTTTAGGATTGATTCCGTTGGCTATTGGGCTCAATTTCAACTTCTTTACCTTCCTCAGCGACCTCAATCCACACATCTATTTAGGAGGCGACAATGTAATTTTCTGGGGACCACTCGCTTGGACTATTATCTTTGGGCTTACTTATGCTACTATCCTTACCCTTATAATGGTTCCTGTAATGTTCTATATGGTGAGTATATGGAAGCACAATATTAGAAAAAGAAAAATAGCTAAAATGATATAAGTTTTTTAATTTAGTTTTTAAGTTTAATCACGAAAAAGACATCCAGCAATGGGTGTCTTTTTTGTGATAATACTGACGTTCTATTTTTAAACAAAAAATTAATATCTTTTAATTTTTTTCTAATTATTTTTGCTCAAAAATAGTATAAACATGAAAAAAATTATTTTCTTACTTTTAGTTTCTTCTCAATCTTTATTTGCTCAAAACACCACAACAGTTAATACCAAAGTGAATGTAATGGGAATGGATATTATGGACGTTCAGGTTCAAGAAACGACTACCACAAATCAAACACAAGTAGAAGCCCCTAGAAATAACAATAATGCATCAAACCAAGACAATAGAAATAGCTGTACGTTTCCTATTTCTGGAACGGAATATAGCAAAGTTACCGCTTCTATCAAAAGTCAAAGTTTTGAAGAAACACAATTAAAAATAGCAAAACAAGCTATCAAATCAAATTGTATGAGTGCAGCTCAAATCAAAAGTATTTGCAAAATGTTTTCTTTTGAAGAGTCAAAATTAGAATTCGCCATTTTTGCACACACTTATTGTACAGATAAAAACAACTTTTATACTTTAAATGATGTTTTTTCATATTCAACTTCTGTGGACAGCTTGAATGATGCCATTGAACATAAATAAATAATATTATCTTAAAATTATAAAACCACATCATTTAATGGTGTATAGATATAAAAAAGGGGATTGTTTTCACAATCCCCTTTTTTATTAAATTTTAAAAACTATTAAACTATTGTCCTTGACCTAATGAAAAAGCTGGCTTTCCATCAAATGAATATAAATTTTCTGTTTTGATAACATCAATTTTTTCTGAAATAGAACTATTCAAAAGTTCAATAATATTTGAATTAGAAATAGAACTATTTTCTGCTGGCTTGAAGCGACATCTCCAGTGATCGGTACAAAAAGTTTCTTTAAAACCATCTGGCCAAACTTTTATTCCACGATTGGTAATCATAGATAATTTCAGCATACTAGAATTGATCTTAGAAATAATATTTGACAATTCGTTTGGATCGTTACCAGTCCAATGAACAAATAAATCCACTCCTTCCAATTTTTTGATAGCAGATGGTTTTCTTTGATATTTTGGCAATTTAAGTGCTGCATTTTTTGCATAGGAAACTGATTTTAGAATCGTAGGTTTTGAATTTAAATTATTAATTACAGCTGCTGCGAATTCTTTTGTGCCTACTTTTTGTTTACTAACGCCTTCTTTGAAAATATCATAGGTGTGTATTCCGTCCTCTAGTGTTTTTAGCCATGCATTTTGAACTTTTTCAGCTACTTCGGTTTGCCCCATATGGTTCAACATCATTATAGCACCTTGCAATAAACCCGACGGATTCGCCACATTTTGACCCGCTCTTCTTGGTGCCGAACCATGAATAGCTTCAAACATAGAACATTCTTCACCAATATTTGCTGATCCAGCTAATCCTACAGAACCTGTGATTTGAGCTGCGACATCACTCAATACATCTCCATAAAGATTTGGCATTACGATCACATCAAAAGCTTCAGGAGTATCCGCCATTTTAGCCGCTCCTATATCAATGATCCAGTGCTCATTTTCTATTTCAGGATACTCTTTAGCTATTTCATCAAATACTTGATGGAATAAACCATCTGTTTGTTTCATTATATTATCCTTAGTAAAACAAGTAACTTTTTTTCTATTTTGTTGTTTGGCATATTCAAATGCATATCGAACAATTTTTTCACATCCAGGACGGCTAATTAATTTAAGACATTGAACCACCTCATCGGTCTGTTGATGTTCAATCCCTGCATATAAATCTTCTTCATTTTCTCTTATAATTACTATATCCATTACAGGATGTTTTGTACTTACAAAAGGATGAAGACTCATACAAGGTCTTACATTAGAATACAAACCCAAAAACTTTCTTGTTGTTACATTCAAGCTCTTGTAGCCTCCTCCTTGAGGAGTAGTTATAGGGGCTTTTAAAAAAATCTTGTTTTTTCGTATAGTATCCCAAGATTCATTAGAAATACCGGACGTATTTCCAGCCAAATACACTTTTTCTCCTACTTGAATTTCATCAATTTCAAGCTGAGCACCCGCTGCTTTAATAATTTCAAGGGTTGCATCCATAATTTCAGGACCTATACCATCACCTTTTGCTATTGTAATTCTTGTCATTTTATCAATTTTTATGCACAAAAATAACATCTTTAATTCATATTTTTTATTTATAATCTATATGTAATTCATAAATTTTTATTATGAAAAAAGCGTTTTATGACTAATATTTTATTTTATTATCTTAAAAAACGCTATTTTTGTTCAAAAATAATGTTTGTATGATGTTCAAATTTTTAATTTTCTTTATTTCAATGTCTTTTTTAGGATGTAGCAAAAACATACAATCCAATACCGAATCCATGTATTTCCCGCCAATAAATTCATCTGTATGGGAGACAAAGGATTTAACAAGTCTTGGGTGGAACACTACAAAAAATCAAGATTTAAAGGATTTTTTGATTCAAAACAATACAAAATCCTTTATGATATTAGTAAACGGAAGAATAGTGATGGAAGAATATTTCAATGGACATACTACTTCCGCTACTTGGGAATGGAATAGCGCAGGCAAAACATTAGCGGCTTCAACTGTTGGAATAGCACAAGAAGAAAAATTTTTGAATATCAATAATGTAGTATCTGAATATTTGGGTAGTGGATGGACAAATATGCCTGTAGACAAAGAAAATCTAATTACCTGTAAAAATTTATTATCGATGTCTTCGGGCATTGATGATTCCAAGCAGCTTATAATTAAATCTAACTTAAACTATTTAGCCGATGCAAGTACCCGCTGGTCTTATCATAATGTATTTCAAAAATTGATGGATATTGTTTCGAATGCAAGCAACACAGATTTTGAAAGCTATTTTAATTCAAGATTAAAAAATAAAATAGGTATGGATGGATTTTGGAATAATGGACTTGTGTTTAAAATTTATAATAGCAATACAAGAAGTATGGCTCGTTTTGGGCTACTGGCATTAAATCTAGGCAAATGGGAGAATCAACAAATATTGAATGAAACCTTCTTTAAAGAAAGCATTTCTTCTTCTCAATCCATTAATCCAGCTTATGGCTATTTATGGTGGCTCAACGGAAAAAACAAATACATGATTCCATCCGAACAAACTGTTTATCAAGGATCTTTAATCCCTAATGCCCCAAGTGACATGTATGCTGCAATGGGTGCCAATGATCAAAGAATTTATGTTATTCCTAGTAAGAAAATGGTGATTATTCGAATGGGAGAGGCTTCTAATCCTACTAATCCAAATTTTGCAGTTTCTGGATTTGATTCCCTTTTGTGGAATAAAATCAATGCTGTAATTAAATAGATATTATCGCTGAACTACCAATTTCTTATATATAGCATCGGAGCCTTGAATCTGTATTTTTACTATATAATTTCCACTTGCTAATTCATTCAAATCTAATTTAAAATCCTCACTTGAAGAAACTCTAGTTGATAGTGACTCATACAACATTTTTCCAAAAATATCTGTAATAGCAATATCCACTGGCGAAGTAATTTTTGGCATTTTAAATGCAACAAAATCCGAGGCAGGATTCGGATATAGCGCTATTGTATTTCCTAAATTATTTTCTACGATTCTTGAATTTTGATTTAACTGATACATCATTATGAAGGTTCCTCCCCCATTATTAGCTACTAATTTATTAATATCTATATATGAGATCCCATTTAGCCTTCCAATAGAATTGATAGAAGAAAAGGTAGCATTAAAATTCAATACATTATTCAATAAATTACTTGTAAATGGAACCAAAGTAGATGTTATAGCCAATAAATCTTTGCTATACGGGAGCATTTGATTTCCATATATTTGCTTTAATTTAAGAAATATATCCATTATGGATGAAGAATCTGTTTCATCATATAAGAATCGTACATCATAGCTATACTTCAATTTATTTTTTGTCAAA
Organism: Chitinophagales bacterium; assembly: GCA_040383345.1. GTDB lineage: Bacteria > Bacteroidota > Bacteroidia > Chitinophagales > JADJOU01 > CHPMRC01. Next base: position 25,754 of record JBEIDU010000015.1, read on the forward strand.
TCCACATTGAAGATTCTTTTCCCATATATGATTCCTTGATTAAAATTATTTGATGAAGGCAAAATAGAAATATTTGAAGACAATAGTTCTATATCCGGTGAAAATCCCACAGATGTGTCACTGCTTCTAATTCCAAATAAAAATTGATCTTCTTTATCTTTTGTATAATATATAAAACCATCATTTGCTATACATTGCTCTGTCATGTCAAACAATGAAATTGGAGTAAGGTGTGCATATTTATTGGGTGGTCTTTTAATAACACGAACTGGATTCGATTTAACACTAGGACATCCATTTTTTCCTTTCAATTCAGCAACATAAATATCATTACTTTCCGTAATATTTCGAACCATTACATCGGTACCTTGTAGCAAAGGTTCTAGCATATTGTTTTTATACCATACAACATTATCATAATTAGATCCTACTACTACCAAACGATGACTATCAGGTTCACACAAAAAGCTCTTTTTGGGACTTGAAATCAAAATAGGCGAAGTTGCTATTTTCACTATGGTATTTGTAGAAAATAAACTAGGACAGCTGCTCGAATTTAGAGTTATTAATTCAACATTATATACACCCGTATCTGTGCTCAAAGCATTGGCTACAAAAAAAGTTGAATCTGTAGCTCCCGATATTGAAACACCATTTTTATACCATTGCAATGCTAAATAATCTTGTCCTGTTACACTTATTCTGAATGAATCATTCGTACAAATTTTAATAGTATCTTTTGGCTGAATGGTTATAGAAGGACAAGGCCCTGATCCCGATTCCGTCAAATTAACACAAGCCGACTCTATACTATCGGCACACGGAGCCGTTCTATAACACATAACTTTATAACATCCTGTATCATTTGAGATTACCGCATTATTTATATTCAAAGTAGAGGAAGTAGCGCCAGAAATAACTATTCCATTTCGTTTCCATTGGAAAGAAGTTGCGCCAGGTGCAGTTACCGATAAGCTGTAATTACTACCCGCTATAATATTAGTACTTGAAGGCGCAGATGTAATTGTAAGAGGTGATGAAAAAGAAATTTTGGCAGATGAACTATCCGCACACGTAATACTTTTTAGGGCTACAACTTTATACACCCCAGTATCCGTGAATCCTATATTCAATTTGATTAAAGAATCGGTAGCATTTCCAACAATAAATGTATCATTTTTGTACCAACGATAAAAATTAGCTCCCGAAGCCAATATTTTAAGCCTTAAATTAGCTGACCCCGAACATAAATTTTGATTTGAGAGCGTTGACAACAAAATCGGTTTGGTAATCATCGTATTTCTATTCAAATAATTCACAAAACTATTTCGATAGCAGGTAGCCGTATTTTCCCTTACTTGAACATAATATTGCGTACCAAATTTTGTGTTTAGATTTTTCACAATCAACGAATCGGAAGTAGTGCCATCATAGTCAGTATTATTGGTGAGTGCAGTCCATGAATTACTGCCCGAATCCAATTTGAACCATTGATAAGCAAGAGGATTCCCACCAACTTTGGCCTCCTGTGCTTTTACTTTTAATGAAAACTGATTCATTTCGCAAGTATAAAAGAGCTTAGGTTCTTGAATTATAAATGGTGCATTGGCTAGCGAAAGTGGAAACGCTCCCAAATCATGTTCCAAACAAGATTCTGAATCATCGCTTAACCAATCCGAAAGCAAAAAAGTAGATTTGGGAGCTACAACGTCCAATCTTCTTTTTAAATTATAACCCGGCAAATCCACTGGAGTTTGAACAATATCCATATCGATACCTCCTTTTTCCAATCGAAACTCATCATTTTGATTAAAGCCCGAACCGAAATTAGTATTAGGCAACAATCCACAAATTTCTCCAGTACCCAGTAAAATCGTTTTATTAGGGGCTAATGTTCCTGTCAATGTAAGTGTCGTACTCGGTAATGCATCGCCTACATTCGCATATCGTTTCAATGTATATTGGTTTAAATTTACTGGATTGGGGGTGGGATTATATATTTCTACAAAACCATCTGAACCTATTTCTTCATCAAATAATTCCGAAATAAAAATATCAGAATACATAATTGTACTCGTCAACACTTCACAATTTGTTGTATCTGAATTGGTAATAGTAAAAGATACGGGATTGCTTACACAGGTTCCATTTGAAGCGATAATGGTTCCCGATTTAGCATCCAATCCTACTTGTACTTTTAGAAGGATATTATTAGATTCGACTTTTTTGAGCAATACACTTCCCAAATTCGCCGAACCATTGGTCATATCAAAAACAGTTGCACTATCGGGAACAATGGAAACAACCGTTCCAAAAGGCCCCCAAGTAGGCGAAATAGTAATTTGACTGAAACAGGTTACTTTCAATTTATAAATGCGGGTATCCGTTCCTACTGAATTAGAAGCCGAAATAGTAATATTAAAATCTCCCGGCACAGACGGCACTCCCGATATAATTCCTGTCAACGTATCTATTGTCAATCCCGATGGCAAGTTAGTAGCGTTATACTTAGTGGCAGGATTGGTTGTTTTAATAGTGTCGCTAAACGACGCATTTCTTGCGGTGCTTTTTGACAATACATTGATAATTGAAGGAAACCCAGCGGGTAAATCACCAACCAGTTTTACGTCATCAATTCTAAAAGAAGCTACGCTACTGGTTTGTGTAAAGCGCAATCTTAAATTAGAGGTAGCAGGAATTGAACCTGAAGCAGTAACAAGAGCCCAAACAGATGTTCCTGCTCCAGTAGGTCTTGTATATGTAAGTTGTGTCCACGATACGCTGTCCGAACTCACCTCTACTTTCAGTTCATTGCTTGAAGCTGTAGAAGATTTATAATGCCCAAAACTTAATACTATATTTGAATAATTAGTCGTATTTATTCCTGAAATCACTATAAATCTGCCAACTGTATTTGCAAAATTCACATTACCCGAAGCCGACGCATTTGTATATGTAGAAGGCAGTGTACTTCTTACATCTACTGTACCCGAAAACACAATAGGTGCGTTATTTTCAAAAACATGTGACGCTATAGCTGTGGTGCCAGAGGGAGTTCCCATATTTTCGCTAAAGATAATGGTTTGAGCATGAAATAGATTACATGCAAAAACAAAAAGGATAAGTAAAATCTTTTTCATTTGATTTTCAATTAGAAATGAATATACAAAAATACAATAAAATATAAATTCTATAAATAAATCTTAGGGGAATTGTTAATATCTAAACATAAAAAAGCCTCTTCAAATGAAGAGGCTTTTTTATATACATAGAATAGAATAATTTCTTAATTCAAATGCTTATTGATAATATCTTGCAAAGCTGCTTTTGGCAATGCACCTACTTGTTTGTCTACCAATTCTCCATTTTTGAAAAACAGAATAGTAGGAATATTTCTAACGCCGTATTCTGCAGCCAAGTCTTGTTGATCAGACACATCTACTTTGCCAATAGTCATTTTACCATCTAATTCTTGGCTCAATTCATCTACAATTGGAGACAACATTTTACATGGTCCACACCACTCTGCCCAGAAGTCTACCATTACTAATTCATTTTCTTTTGATAATAATTCACTGAAATTATCCGAAGTTATTGTTAATGCCATTATTTGTTAATTTTATAATTTTTAAATATCAGTAAAACGAATCTTTTTAAAAATTAGTTCCTTGGAATTTTCAAAAAATTATTAAAAAAACCTTTTGAGCAAAAACAGCTATATTTGCGTAACTAAAAAATAGGATTTGTTTAAGGAAATTTTCATTTTATTGCAAAAAGAATTCAAAAATGAATTGACAAAAAAAACAAGTCTTTTGAGTATTTTGCTCTATATCGCTTCCGTTTCTTATTTACTTTTTTTCTTAATGAAAACACAAGGCGCCTTAGTGAAATTGGAGGTGAAATTTTGGAATATGCTTTATTGGGTTATTGTACTTTTTTCTATCATCAATAGCATTTACATCAATTTTTCAAAAGACAATAAAGCGCGTATGCTTTATTATTTCAATATGTTTCGCCCAGAGTGTTTTATCCTTTCAAAACTCATTTATCAATCTTTTTTTTCTACCATTATAGCCCTTTTCACGTATTTATTTTTTGGAATTTGGCTTGGAAATCCCATAGAAAATAATGGTATTTTTCTATTGACCATTATTATAGCTACCAATGCATTCTCTGCTATATATACCTTGATGACCGCCATTTCATTCCAAACAAATCAAAGTACACTTTTGAGTTCAATCCTAGGTTTTCCAATAACCATTCCTATCATTATTTTCACGACTAAATTATGCAGAGAAGCCTTTAGCGAAAGTATAAGTAGTCATTTTTATACTACGCTATTTTCTTTAATAGGATTCAACTTTATATTAATTTTTTTATCCATCATTTTATTTCCATTTTTGTGGAAAGAATAATTCGTTGTACGTATGTTTTTGAAAAATAAATTTTTACAAGCCCTTACTGTCATTTTTATAATCCATAGTGTAGTGGGTGGCTTATTTTTACCATTATCGCCAAATATTGAAAATGCAGTATATGCCAAACAAGACAGTTTGCTTATTTTCAATCTTTATACCCCAAAAATCAAAGAGAAAAGCGATGTTTTTCTTTATTTAAATTTACCAAAAGAAAAAAAAGTAACAAAACCTATAACTATTCATCAAACTAAAGACTCTATAAAAGCGGTCTTTATCAATCCTGAATTTTATAAAGGCGTAAATAAAGGCATGAGTTTTGATTTAATAGCCCAAAACCAAAAAGATGGACAAATGTTCTATTTTTCAGCTTTTACTGCTGATACTTCATACAATCAAGAAACTTGGATTTCGGAAGATAAATCTATTTTGAAAGAATCAAAAGCTTTTAAATGGTCATTTCCCAATAGAAATATTCTGAGAGAAAGTATACGAAATCTATTTTTCCATGTACCTATGTGGTTTGCAATGATGTTTATGCTTATATATAGTGCATTTTTCTCCATCAAATATCTAAGTTCTGGCAATGTTTTGCATGATGAAAAAGCCCATAATGCCGTAAAAGTAGGAATGTTCTTTGGAACTTTGGGAATACTGACAGGAATGATATGGGCCAAGCATACGTGGGGTGCTTATTGGACAGACGATCCCAAATTAAATGGTGCTGCTATTGGCATGCTTTCATATCTAGCCTATTTGATTTTAAGAAATGGAATTGACGATGAAATCAAGAAAGCTAAGATAGCTGCGGTGTATAATATTTTTGCATTTACGATATATATAATATTCATATATATTTTACCTCGAATTAATGCTTCACTCCATCCAGGCAATGGTGGGAATCCAGGATTTAACATCTATGAACAAGATAATACAATGCGATTTTTTTTCTATCCTGCAGTAATAGGCTGGATTATGACATCTTTATGGCTAAAAGACATACTATTGTGGATAACTTTTAGAAAAAAGGAATGTTTAAATCCCTAATTTAAAAAAATCAATATAATTTTGTCGTTTCAATATAAAAAACATGAATGTAGATTTTATAAATCAATGGATAGCTTCAACTGATAAATATGCGGTTGTGGTAATTGTATTGGCAATAATTTTTACAGGAATGGCTTTTTTTTTATTTTATTTATCTAACCAAATTAAAAAACTAAAATAAGACATGTCTATAGCATCTCAAGAAAAAGAATTAAGTTTTTTTGAAGGCGTTGGTCATTATTTTGACAAAGCTTCAAAATACACGGATGTAAATCCAGGATTATTAACATTAATCAAAGCTTGTAATAATGTATTACGTTTGAAATTTCCGATTAAAGATGAAAACGGAGAAATAAGAGTAATAGAAGCATACAGAGTTCAGCATAGTCACCACAGAATGCCAACAAAAGGAGGGATTCGTTATAGCACTCATATTGATCAAGAAGAAGTAATGGCATTAGCATCTTTAATGACTTACAAATGTGCATTGGTAGATGTTCCTTTTGGCGGTGCAAAAGGAGGCATTAAAATTGATTCTAAAAATGAATCTGTAGATGTATTAGAAAAAGTAACTCGTAGATATACTTCTGAGTTAATTAAGAAAAATTTTATAGGCCCTGGATTAGATGTTCCTGCTCCAGATTATGGATCGGGCGAAAGAGAAATGGCGTGGATTGTGGATACATTCATGACAATGAATAATGGCATGATTGACGGATTAGGTTGTGTTACCGGAAAACCCGTAACATTAGGAGGCGTAAAAGGAAGAACAGAAGCTACGGGAAGAGGTGTTGCTTATGGCCTTAGAGAAGTATTTTCTTATGAAGAAGATATGAAAAAATTAGGCTTAACGCCAGGATTAGAAGGCAAGTCCGTAGTAGTTCAAGGACTAGGAAACGTAGGATATTATTCCGCATTGTTTATGCAAGAGTATGGCTGCAAAGTTATTTCTATAGCTGAATATGAAGGTGCTATATACAACGAGAATGGATTGGATGTAAAAGCTGTATTTGCTCATAGAAAAGCTACAGGCTCTATATTGAACTTCCCTGGTGCTAAGAATTTGGATAAAAGTGGCGATGCATTAGAATTGGCATGCGACATTTTGATTCCTGCTGCTTTGGAAAATCAAATTACCGTATCCAATATGGCCAATATCAAAGCAAAAGTTATTGGAGAAGCTGCTAATGGCCCTGTGACAGCTCAAGCATCTGATTATTTGTTTGGAAAAGGCGTAATGATTATTCCAGATATTTTCTTGAATGCTGGTGGTGTTACCGTTTCATATTTTGAGTGGTTGAAAAATTTATCTCATGTACGATTTGGTAGACTTCAGAAAAAGCATGAAGAAGAGCATTTTGAATATTTAGGTCAATTACTTGAAAAAATGACTGGTAAGAAAATTGATGAAAAAGAAAAACAAATGCTTGCTAAAGGAGCCGATGAAATTGATTTGGTAAATTCTGGCTTGTCTGAAACCATGAACAAAGCCTATGAAGGCATAAGAAATGTTTGGATCAATGCAAATTGTGAATATGACATGAGAACTGCTGCTTTTGTGTTGGCAATCTCTAAAGTAGGAAGCGATTATAAAGCGATGGGTATTTGGCCATAAAACTTAAAAATCAATTCTCTATAAATAAATAAAATCCCAAAACAAATGTTTTGGGATTTTTAATTAAAATAAAACTTTTTTTATTCCTTCTACTGCTGTAGATTCTATTTTTATAAAATCATTTGGGACATTATATTCGCCGCAATGAGGATCAATAATATATTTCAATTTTGCTTTATGGGCATAATGAATAAGTCCTGCAGCTGGATAAACCTGCAATGAAGTTCCGATAACTAACACTACATCGGCTGTAGCAACTTCATCCATTGCTAAACTAATAAGCGGCACATCCTCCCCAAACCAAACAATATCTGGACGCAATTGACATCCATCTTCAGCCAAATCTCCTATATGAAGATCTTCAAGCCATTTGTAAACTAAACATTTATTTTTTTCACTTCTAACTTTTCTCAATTCACCATGCAAAGAAAATACTCGAGAACTTCCAGCACGTTCATGAAGATCGTCTACATTTTGAGTTATCACTGTAACTTCATGCTGTTTTTCCCAATTCGCTATTTGAATATGAGCATAATTGGGTTCGACTTCAAAAAGCTGCGATCTCCGATTATTATAAAAAGTTAAAACTAATTCAGGATTTTTATACCAGCTCGAGATAGAAGCTACATCCATAATGTCATGATGCTCCCATAGCCCATTTTGATCTCGGAACGTAGAAATACCAGACTCTGCACTTATTCCTGCTCCTGTTAAAACTACTATATTCATTATCCAAATTTTTTAATACTTTCCCTTGCTTTTAAAGCTGGAAAAATGCTTGCAAAAAAAGAAATACTAACCAGTAATAATAATATAAGTGCTATATCTTCATACTTCACAACTATAGGATAATCAGGAATTACAAATGTACCATTACCTGGCATTTTTACTATTCCAAACTGTTTTTGCACAAAACAAATAAACAGACCTAAAAACATGCCTATAAAACCTCCTAAAAGTCCCTGAATGGTTCCTATGCATATATATAATTTCTGAATATCTTTAGAAGAAAAACCTATATTTCTTAAAATTATAAGATCATGATTTTTTTCTATAACATGCATAGACAAAGATCCTATAAAATTCAATGATAAAATCACCAAAATAAAACTCATTATGAGAAATGTAATTAATTTCTCAATTTTTGTAATTCTATATAATGTTTCATTACTTTCAAGTCTATCTACAATTTTTAAATTGGTTGGCAAAATGTCTTGAATTTGATTTCTTAATTGATTTATTCGTTCTAGATTTTTAGCTTTCACTTCAATACTAGTTACGACTTGTTCTTCTTTATTATTTATATATTGAACAAAAGCTAGAGAAGCAATAACATATTTTTCATCAAATTCTTGATAAATACTAAATACAGAACGAGGCGTGAGATACGATACCTCAAAAGCATTATTAACCCCAAATCCTATACTTGAATTTACCTTTGGAGCATATACAGATAATGATTCAAAATTATCATGATAATTTATATTTAATTTATCATTTAATGCGATTCCTATCAATGAATAACTTGAAGAAGCATCTTCCAACTTACGATCTCCATGAATTATATATTTCGCTACTTTATTTGTTTTAAAATAATTTGAATCCACTCCTTTCAGCACGCCTACAGATTCTTTATCTAAGTACTTAAAATATGCTTTGGATTCATATATTTTAGAATAAGAAGCCAATCCATCTATTTGAGATAGCTTTTTTGTAAAATTTTCATCCAGATTAAAATCTTTATTGTGCTTGGGTATGATTTTTAAATGAGGCTGAAAACTTTCATAGAGTGATACGGCAATGTCTTCAAAACCATTAAAAACTGACAATACTATTATCAAGGCAGCTGCACCTATCCCCATAGCAAACATAGTTATCAAACTAAGTACGTTAATTGATTGTTGCCCTTTTTTCAAAAAAAGATATTTAAAGGCTACATAAAATAAAGTCTTAATATTCAAGTATAGTAATTTAGATTACGAATATATTTCAATTAAAACAAATACATCTAAAAAACTACCTGTAAACAAAAAAGCCCCTAAGATTTCTCTTAGGGGCTTTTCTTTGTATTTTACTAATTTAAAAGATTACTTAGATACTGTGAATTTCGCAGCACTTTGTGTCTCACCATTAGTTAATTGTATGTGGTATACACCGTTTGCAAAA
>JBEIDU010000016.1:0-34970 GCA_040383345.1 Chitinophagales bacterium
ACTTTTAAAATTGTATTATTTTTAAACCTATTTCTAGTGTATTTTTGCATCAAGTAATAGTTAAAGATAGGCTTATGAAAAAAAATATAATAAATATAAGAAAAAAATGTTTAAATTTACAAGCTCTTTTTTTTATGAAAAGCAATAATACAAAAAAGAAAAATATGAAAAAGAATTGTTCTAAATGGCTATATTTACTTGTTTTTATCGCATCATTATTTTTGGGTAAGAATGAGGTAAAAGCATCGCACGTTATGGGTGCAGACATTACGTATAAAATGATTGATACGGTAAATGGTGTTTATGAATTTACATTGACTCGATATAGATATTGTGGTGGAATTAACTTTAGTAGTAATCAACTTAATATTGTGTCTTCGCAGTTTAATGTAATGGTTCCTATGACATTGATCGCTACAGAAACATCTGAAGTAACGCCTCTTTGTTTGCCACCTGATGTGCCTGCAAAAAAATTGACACATTGTCCAGGTCCTAATGCAGCTCCTTTGGCACCAGATTTTATTAAAGGTGTAATGAAAGAGGTATTGAAGTGTACATATACCGTAGGCAGAAATATTGGTCCAGCATATGCTGGCTATGAAGAATGCTGTAGAAATACAATTACAACGTTGACTACATCTCCATCTTTGTATGTGCAAACAGCATTTAATACAAATTATGTAAATAATTCTGTAATCTTTACAAACTATCCTGTGCCTTATTGGTGTAAAGGTAAGGTGAATACTTATGCTCACGGACCCGCAGATACTTTTGATCCCAAATATGTTACCGTTAATGGTAAAACAGTTGTAAGGGACTCTATATCTTTTGTTCGTTATACCCCTTGGTTTGGCCCCGCAGCTAATCCAAATCTTGCATTTCAACTGTTAAATCAGCCTGTAACTTTTGTTTCACCCTTAAATGCTACTAACTTTTTGTTTACAACCAGTGGTGTAACAATGGATCCATTTACGGGACTCATCAGTGCTCAGCCAGATAGAGATCAAGATGCCGTAATGGCGGTAGCAATATTTGAATGGCGTGCTGTCGCTAATTCTAATGGAGTAGGTTATTCAAGAGAATTTTTGGGTTATGTATGTAGAGATTTGCAGTTTTCAGTTCGTGATAATTGTGATCCAGTATTTGATGTAGGATCTATAAAAGATTCTATGTATGGTGTCAATCAATTGAGTTCTTATTTCATAGAAGTGTGCGGTCGTCAGCCAGGTAAATTACAATTTAAAGCAATTGGTGCGGTTAATCAAAATATGAAATTATCTGAAGTGGCTTCAAATAAATCTGCTTCTAAAGATTTAGTAAATTATAAGTTTACAACTTTAAAAGTAACAAAAGCAGGAGTGGATACAATGTATGGAACAGTAACGTTTGATTCAGCTGTAGGCTCTGGTGATGAACGATTAATTTTCGATTTTTACTACTGTAATAATTACGGTATGAAAGTATCTCGTGAGATTGCGGTTCGTATTAGATATATGCAATCAATGATATTGGATAAAGATACAGGTTACTATTGTCCAGGCGGTAAACCAGTCCGAATTACTTCAAAGACTTCCAAAAAAGTATCTTGGTCTCCAAAAACAGGTATTGTGGGTTCGGGACCTGGAACAGATAGTACTTGGATTGATGTAACTCCAGCTGCCAATACATCTTATTTGGCAAGGTCACTAGATTTAGACTCGGTGGAAACCTGTACGATATATGATAGTACACTAGTACGAGTGATTCCTCCATTTACATATAATCTATCTCCAAAAACTAGGGATATTTGTTTAAATGACACCTTCCCAATAGTTTTGACTACTCAAGTAACGGATACCCCTTATAAATATACATGGTTGAATTCGAACGGCGCTTTATTTAATCCTTCTACAAAAAAAGAAGTAACTAATATTAGTAGCCCAACAGTTTATGCAATTAATAGTGAAAACTATATTGTAGAAATGGAAAACAGATATGGCTGTATTCTAGTAGATACTGTAAAGGTGAGCTTAAAAGGTGTAAAACCCAATGCAAGAGCTACTTCACAACGAACCTATATCTGTCCAGGTGATACTACCTTATTATCCGCAATTATAACACCACTAACTTGTGGATTGACGATATATAAGAGTAATGCACAGCTAACTACCGCAAATATTGCTGCAGGGAGTGTAAACTATCCTACCGTAGGTTGCTCTGGAGCTGGATGTTATCCAAATATTTATGGAACTAATGGCCTGGGCAACTCTTCAAATACAAAAATTCTGTATACCAAAGCACAATTGACAGCTGCAGGAGCTAGGGCAGGTATTTTGAAAACGATTGCTTTCAATCTTATTGAAGCCAACGTATCGAGTTTTGAATCCTTTACTATAAAAATGGGAGCAACTACAGGAACGTCAGCTAATGCAATTGTTCCAATGTTTACAGTATTTAATACCAAGCCTATAAATACAACCGTAGGATGGAATACATATACTTTTGATAGAGGCTATGATTGGGATGGAAATAGTAATTTGATCGTAGAAATCTGTATTAAGAAAAATGCAGCTACTTTTCTTGTAAATCGATATCTAACGAATATCTCCCCAGGAGGTAATGAAGTATTCTATCGTCTATCAAATACAGTAGGTGTAGATGCTTGTGGTATGACAACCAATTATATTGCAGCTGGAGGAACCCAAGCTAAACCACATACACGTTTTACCGTAACAGGTGTGGATAGTTCTGATGCACAATTCTCTAGCTCTTGGGCTCCAAGTTATTTAATTAACACAGTGCTTCCAGCACCTTCAAAACCAAGAACGATCATCAATGCCAGTCAAACAGATTCTTTATTTACAATTACGTACGGCTCTTCACTTTGTTTTGATACAGGTGTTGTAAAAGTAAAAGCAGATACGAATTTTAAAGTAAAAGCTTCGGGAAGTAAAGTTGTATGTAGACAGGCTTCTGGTGGTTCTCCTATACCATTAACTGCAACGATTACGTCAAGTCAAGCATATACCCTTACTTGGACTTCAACACCGAATGATCCTAGTATGTCAGCTACAAATACACCTAATATAACTGTTAACCCGTCTACACCAGGTACATATCGCTATGTGGTGAAAATATCAGCTTCGCCTTGTGAAGCTACAGATACCGTATATGTAACCGTTCAGGATTCACTTACGTTTTCTTTGACGAGTATTCAACCTACTTGTACAGGAACAAATGGTAGTATTTCAGCTGTTCTTCCTTCTGGAAGTAAAATAAGTGATTTCAATTATGTATGGACACCAAATGTTTCAGATTCTACTAGAGCAGTAAATCTAGGAGCTAATACCTATAAATTGGAAGTTCAACTAAAAACAGATGCTACTTGTAAAGGTAGTCAAATTTTGAATCTACCTGCTTTATTGATACCATTAAATATTACTACAACTGCTTCTTCTATAGCATGTAATGGGGGTAATAGTGATAGTATAGTAGCTAGTGTGAACACTCCAGCTTCTCCAGGCCCATACAAATACTCTTGGAGTAGCAATCCTACTTCGGATACTTTTTATAAAATTAATAATAAAGTATCCGGAGCTTATACTGTTACTGTAACTGATAAATTGACAGGATGTTCTGGCAATCAAACTATAAATGTAATTCAACCTTCTCCTTTGGCTTTGACATTTACTAAAATAGATGTAAATTGCAAAGGGGATAATACTGGTTATGCAAAAGCATTCCCATCCGGTGGAACGCCAAATAATGGTTTTTATACGTATACTTGGACTTCAACTAATGGTAAAAATAGTTCATTGCCAACTTTCCAAGATCAATTTTCTTTATACGCAGATAGTTTAAATGTTACAGTTACAGATAAAAATGGATGTACAATTACTAGAGGTGTCCGAATTATAGAACCTTTGGATTCTCTAAAAGTAGCATTGACTACAGAGAATGCTACTTCTGTAAAAGGAACAGATGGAAAGGCTTTTGCTGTAGTAACAGGAGGTAGCGCAAATTATAATTACAAATGGGATACAAGTACGTTTAATCCAACTACTTGGTTTAATATTAAAAATAGTACTAATATAGGTGGATTAGATTCTGTAACGGGAAGAGCTAAAAGTATGATACGTGTAGAAGTTACAGATAGTAAAGGTTGTAAAGTAAGAGATAGCGCAAAAATACAAGACATTGTTTGTGATATCGTTGCGCAATTCAACAAAGTAGATGTAAACTGCTTTGGTGATAGTACAGGTATGTTAAACTTTGGGGCAATAGATAACAAAAATGATGCTACCACTAGTTTATATACATATGTTTTGAGTGAAAATATAAGTAAGAAAGTAATTGGAACTTTAACAAGTCCAATTGCTACACCACCGGCTGCTTTACAATCATTTACAAATTTAAAAGCAGGTATCTATGATGTGAAAGTTAAAACTAATAAAGGATGTGATACTGATTTTGTTAAATTAGTGACGATCAATCAAAATCCAAAAATAGTGGTAAATTCATTGGTGACAGATCCATCTTGTCTTGGTTATACCGATGGTAAAGTAAATATAAGTGTTGTAGATAATTTTACACCATTTGAATATAGCTGGAATGGTGGAGCATTTGTTCCCAATAAAGATAGCAATACCAATCTTGCGAAAGGTACATATATTGATACCGTTAAGAATAGCTTAGGATGTAAATTGCCATTTAGCTATCAACTAAAAGATCCTGCAGGTATTTCGATTGCAAATACATTGAAAAAAGGCATTAGTTGTAATGGCTTATCGGATGGGCAAGTAGAAATCAATGTAACACCAAGTATTTCTGTTTCAGGTAAACCATATGAATATTATGCGAAACCAGGAACTAATCAAGATTCTTCGTCAAATATTTTAGATAGTTTATCCGCAGGGGCTAAAACGTTAAATGTTGTTTATTATACTACAGCCACAGCTACAACTTCTTGTATGTTGTCCTATAATTTCAATATGATTGAACCTACTAAATTAGTATTAACAGGTTCTAAAACGGATGTAACTTGTAGTTATAATAAAGATGGGCAAATTACATTAAATGCAAATAATACAGGAACTTCAAATTATACTTATGAAATAGTTCGTATTTCAACTGGTCAATCCAATTTGCAGAATAATGTACCTTCTAATACATTCATGTCATTAGACAGTGGAATCTATAATGCATTTGTAACAGATAAAAATGGATGTAGAGATAGTATGGTAGGTGCTAATACATTAAAAGTAGGCAAACCAAGTCCTTTGAAACCAAAAATAAATGTAACCCCAGCTTCTTGTATTACTTCCAATAATGGATCACTTAAAATTGATACATTGAATGCAGGAAGTAATGGTGGTTATAGTGCTATAACTACTCTTACCCCTAATTTTACAAATCCAAAAACAAGTTTTACGCCAAATGCTCTTAAAGGCTTAGAATCTTATAGAGTCATTGTGTCTGATAAATTGGGCTGTAGAGATACACAAGTTGTTTTTGTAGATACTATTTATGATCTTCGCATCACGCAGGCTTTAAAAATGGATAGTGTAAGCTGTTTTGGATTAAATGATGGAAAATTGACTCTCAATATTACATCTTTAGTTCCAAATAATGGAGGATTGCAATTTGCATGGAGTAATTCGGGATCAATAAGTAATGTTTTAACAGCATCTGCTGGAACATATAACTTAACTGTAACAGATGGTAACAACTGTTCGGCTTCTACATTAGGAACCATAGAAGAACCATCAGAGATAGTTATTGTAGGTAAGATGAAAGAGATTTCTTGTTATAAAGGTGAAGATGGAACCGTTAAGATAGCAGTAGCCGGAGGACGTCCACCATATCAATACGCATGGAGCCCATTGAATCAAAATACAGATAGTGCAATTGGGTTAAAAGCAGGTATTAATACTGTAACTGTAACGGATAGTAAGAATTGTCAAAATACACAGAGCTTTGATATGCCTCAGCCAGCTCCTTTTATAGCTCATATCGATACCGTAAAACACATTAGTTGTTTTGGTGCAAATGATGGAAAAATAGTACTTCGAATAGAAGGCGGCAAACCACAATATAATTATACATGGAATTTAGATGCTCGTAATGCGGCTAGTATAGATAATCTTATTCCAAACATCAGCTACAAGGTTACAGTAACTGATATTTTAGGTTGTATTGCAAAAGCAGAAACAGAAGTAAAAGAACCGTTGAAATTAGAGTTGGAAAGCTTAAAAGTAGATAGCTTATCATGTCCAAAATCAAATGATGGAAGAATCTCAATTCAAGTTAAGGGTGGAACTATAACGGCAATTAATCAGTATGATTATTCTATTAATGGAGGAAATACATATGAAAAAACAAATGTGTTTGAAAAATTGCCTGCTAGTGAGTATACTGTTATAGCAAAGGACAATAATGGCTGTATGGTTTCAAAAAAAGTAACTGTATTGGCTCCAGAAGAATTATTTGTGTCAGCAAAAATCAATGGACTAGATACCATAGTTATGGGCAATACAACAGAATTGTATTATGACAAACGCACGTTGAGTAATACATTGCCTATAATCAATAGCCAATTATGGACACCAAACGAGAGTTTGAGTTGCGCAAATTGTGTTAGAACTCAGGCTATGCCTTACATATCAGAAATTTATAATTTAGAAGTATATTATCATAAAAATTGTAAAGCAATTTCTAAAGTAAAAGTAGTAGTTAAAGAGCCATTAGATTTTTATGTGCCAAATGCCTTTAGTCCTGGAAATCAAGATGGTGTCAATGATATGCTAAAATTATATGGCAATTCAATAAAAAGCATTAAATTTGCGGTGTTCAATCGTTGGGGAGAGAAAGTATTTGAATCAGAAACACAGGAAAATGGCTGGGATGGAAATTATAAAGGAGAGCCTGCTCCAGGTGGAACTTATACATATGTAGCTGAAGTAACATATTTGAACAATTTAGTGAAAAATAAAAAAGGAAGTATCACATTAATAAGGTAATATGAGTAAAAAAGTAAGATTTTTATTTATTTTAATATTTGGATCTTGTGCACTTAGTTTAAGTGCACAAGATCCGCATTTTTCTTTCTTCTCAGGAGTACCTATTGGATTGAACCCAGCTTATACTGGGAATTTTAATGGAAATTTTCGAGTGGGAGCTCAATATAGAGATCAATGGAATTCAATCTTGTCTTCTGAAGCAATCGGTGCATACAGGACAGCAATAGGAAGTATTGAAGCCAGAACAAATAGAGGATTGGATGAGAATGATTTTATAGGAGGTGGTGCATTTGTGATGTATGATGTAGCTGGAGAAAGTAGGTTTAAGAACACTAAATTTGCTGTTTCAGGGTCTTATAGAAAAGCACTTGATGAATATGGTGATCACTTTATCGCTGTAGGGGCACAATTTGGAATTGTTCAAAAAACATTAGATTTTGAAAGATTAAAATGGGGAACACAATGGGATGGTACAAAATATGATAATTCATTACCTTCTGGAGAATTAGCAAATATTGATAATAATATTTCTTTTTATGATTTAGGTGCTGGTATTAGCTGGGGATATAATGTATTTGGTACTAGAAATCGTTTTCATGCAGGGTTAGCTTTTATGCATATAAATCGTCCAAATGAATCATTTTTTACCAATAATGGAAGTCTAAATGCAACGCTACCCATGAAGATTAATTTTAATGCAGGAGCTGGGCTTCAAATAAGTGAAAGATTGGATGTAATACCAAAAATGCTGTATATGCAGCAAGGTAAAAATACTGAAATGATGTTAGGATCAGATGTAAGATTTTTATTAGATCCGGATGATCCTATGGGGAATTCGTTCTATGTTGGCGCTATGGGTAGAATAGTTGGAGGGGATAAAAATTTAATTAATTCAAGTAATTTTAATTTTGAATCTATTGTAGCAACGGCTCGTTATGAATACAATAATTTTGAGATTGGTGCAGCTTATGATTTTAATGTATCTCAATTAGTTGCTGCTTCAAACTATCAAGGTGGTTTTGAGGTATATTTAAATTATGTATTTAAAGTAGAATCGAATAGACAACGAAAATTATTCTGTCCTAAATTCTAAAAAATTATTTAAGATTAATATAAGCCATCTATAAAAATTAGATGGCTTTTTTGTGTATAATAAAATATGGAAGTTTAAATTTTAAATTTTATTTTTGTTGCAATCAAATAAAATATTATGAATATAAAATTACGTTTAATTTTAATGAGTTTCTTGCAGTTTTTTGTATGGGGAGCTTGGCTTACAACAATTGGTACCTATTGTACAGAAGGAAAAGGTTGGACATTTCCTCAATTTGGCGCTATATTTTCTACATTAGCGCTCTCTTCTATTTTAATGCCTTCCATTGTTGGGATTATAGCAGATAAATGGCTACGTGCAGAAAGACTTTATGGTATTTTACATTTAGTATATGGTTTTTTCATGTTAATGATACCTAATATTAGCATACTAAAAGGATATTTTAGTATTATCCAAAATACTCAAGAGTATGAAATATTATACTGGATTGTTTTTGGGGGCATGCTCGCTTACATGCCTTCTATATCACTTTCTAATTCGATTTCATATCGTATATTAAAAATGAATAATCTAGATGTTCAAAAAGATTTTCCTCCCATAAGAGTTTGGGGCACAATTGGATTCATTGCTGCTATGTGGCTAACAAATCTTAGTGATAGTAAAGCTAGTGATTTTCAATTTTATATAGCAGCAACAGGCGCTATTTTATTAGGTCTTTACGCATTTAGTTTGCCAGCTTGTGAACCTCAAGGAAAAACTAATGAAAAAACTTCACTTTTCTCTCAAATGGGGTTTGATGCTTTTAAGCTTTTTGCTAATTGTAGAATGGCTTTATTTTTTATTTTTTCAATTCTATTAGGAGCAGCACTTCAACTTTCAAACATGTATGGAGATGCATTTCTGAGTAGTTTCCCAAAAGGTACTTTAGTTGAGAAATATTCTACTATTATTTATTCAATTTCACAGATTTCTGAAACCATTTTTATACTAACGATTCCATTTTTTTTGAAACGTTTTGGTATTAAAAACGTTATGCTTTTTGCTCTTTTTGCTTGGGTACTTCGATATGGATTTTTTGCATATAGTGGAGGTGATTTAGGATTGCCTCTTATAGTGCTAAGTTGTATTGTTTACGGAATGGCTTTTGACTTTTTTCTAATTTCAGGTTCTATGTTTGTTGAAAACAATACAGAAAGCAATATAAGATCAAGTGCTCAAGGTCTTTTTATTATGATGACCAATGGTGTAGGAGCATATATTGGAACAGTAGTTAGTAGTGCAATAATTGGGGCCTATTTCATTAATAATGATGGAAGTACTAATTGGCATGGCGCATGGTTGCTATTTGCAGGATACGCACTTGTAGTTGCAATATTTTTCATGATATTGTTCAAAAATGATGATACTAAAGCAGATTCAATCTCCGTTTCTCATTAATGAATATGAAATCTAAAAAGTATTTTTTAACTCTTCTACTATTTTTGTTTTTTATACAAAATCTTTTGGCTAATAGAATTCTATTACCTATGGATGAAACACAAAAAAATCATTTAAAGGCATATGGCATTTCATATTGGGTGCTTTCCAAGAATGTCAATGTGGATTGGATGCTTAACTATAAAGGGGGAAGTTTTTCTTTTCCATTTAACGAAGTATTTGAAAAAGAATGTATCATACGTGGAGTGAGCTATAATGTCGTTTCGGAAAGTGAATATGCGCAAATTTTAGCTGAAATTAATCGTAATGATGTAAATCAAGACGTAATTAAACTTGAAGTTGTGCCAAAACTTGCCGTGTATTCACCTAAATCAAAATTGCCTTGGGACGATGCGGTGACTATGGTGTTGACCTATGCCGAAATACCATACGATGTCATCTATGACTCTGAAGTTTTAACGGATAAATTACCCAAGTATAACTGGCTTCATCTTCACCATGAAGATTTTACGGGGCAGTATGGTAAGTTTTATTCACAATACCATAATGCGGAATGGTATCAGAAGGATAAAGAAGAGCAAGAAATCGTTGCTAAAAATTTTAATTTTACAAAAGTTTCTAAAATGAAATTGGCAGTAGCCAAAAAGATGCGTGATTTTGTTATTGGAGGAGGCTTTTTATTTGCTATGTGTTCTGCTACGGATAGCTATGATATTGCGTTGAGTGCGGACAATACAGATATTTGCCACGATGTATTTGATTATGACCCAGTAGCACCCGATTATGCTTCTAAGTTGAATTTTGAAAATGGATTTGCTTTTAAAGATTATCAATTGCATACCAATCCCTTGATTTATGAATATTCTACAATCGACCGTTCACCTACCAATGGAAAGATAATAGATGAGTCTGAAGATTATTTTTTACTTTTTGATTTTTCGGCAAAATGGGACCATGTGCCAACTATGCTTACACAAAATCACCAACGAATCATCAAAGGTTTTATGGGGCAGACAACTGCTTTTAATAAAGATAATGTTAAGAAAGATGTTTTAATCTTGGGTGAAAATAAAAGCGCAAATGAGGCTCGTTATATCCATGGGGCAAAGGGTTTGGGGATGTGGACTTTTTATGGTGGGCATGATCCTGAAGATTACCAACACTACGTTTATGATCCAAAAACAGATTTGAATTTGCATCCAAATTCCCCTGGATATAGATTGA
This sequence comes from Chitinophagales bacterium, assembly GCA_040383345.1. Classification (GTDB taxonomy): domain Bacteria; phylum Bacteroidota; class Bacteroidia; order Chitinophagales; family JADJOU01; genus CHPMRC01. The sequence continues at coordinate 10,714 of JBEIDU010000016.1, forward strand.
TTTTGAACAATGTACTTTTTCCAGCCGCTAAGAAGAAAAAACAAAAAACGTAATAAATTAAATCTTTTCTACCGCCTTTTTATAAGTCTCCAAACACAAGTCTCGAGCCGTTTTGTGTTCTACAATTGGCGCTGGATAGAACGAAGTGCCATACTCGGGAATCCATTTTTTTATATACGATTCTTTTGGGTCAAATTTCTTTTGTTGTTCCGAAGGGTTAAAAATTCTAAAATAGGGAGCTGCATCTACGCCACTTCCTGCAGCCCATTGCCAGTTGCCTACATTGCTGCTGAGTTCAAAATCTAATAGCTTTTGAGCAAAATATGCCTCGCCCCATCGCCAATCGATAAGAAGGTGTTTGCACAAAAAACTCGCTACAATCATTCGGACTCTATTGTGCATATATCCTGTAGCATTGAGTTGTCGCATTCCTGCATCTACCATAGGATAGCCTGTTTTTCCCTTACACCATTTCTCAAAATGCAATTCATCGTTTTTCCAAACAATTTGGTCGTATATGGGTTTAAAGGATTTGTCTACCGTATGCGGAAAATGCCATAAAATTTGCATGAAAAACTCCCTCCAAATAAGTTCGTTTAAGAAACCCTTATTTTCGTACTGAAGTGCTTTTTGAACTAAAAAACGAATACTTATCGATCCAAAACGAAGATGAGGCGATAAATAACTCGTAGCGTCCAATGAAGGAATATTTCTTGTATCTTCATAGCTTTCAATAAAATTTTCTGAAAATATAAAGGGTTTTACTTCTATAGAAGATTTATCAAAACCAATGTCTTTCAGTGATAAAAAGGGATAGCTATGATTTGAAAACAACTCATATTTAATTTTAGAATCTATTTCAAAACTTAGTTTTTTAGCATGTTCTATCCATTTTTTTGAGTAGGGAGTATAAACTTGATAAGGTGTTCCATTATCTTTTATGATTTCAGATTTTTCAAAAATCACTTGGTCTTTAAAGGTCTTAAATTCAATATTCTTTTCTTTTAGAAAATAATAAATTACTTTATCTCTTTCTCTTGCTTTGGGTTCATAATCTCTATTAGCATAAACAGTAGATATACTATTTTCAGCTATTAATTTTTTAAATATTTCTAAAGGATTTCCATGAAAAATGGCTAAAGATTTTCCATGTGTATTCAGTTTTTCCTGGATTTGGCTCAATAATTTATGAATAAAAGAGACCCTAGCATCATTTTTTTCTAATTTCTCTAATATAGTTTTATCAAAAATAAAAATAGGTAATATCTCTGTAGAACTATCAAATGCTTGAAAAAGAGCTATATTATCTTCAAGCCTAAGGTCCCTTCGAAACCAAAAAATTCCTGTCATACAAACTTGGTTTAATCCTACAAAGGTGCTACAAAAAAAATAATTTTGAAATAAAAAAAAAACATTACTTTTGCACCACAATTTTAAAAATTGGTCGATGGTGTAATGGTAACACAACGGTTTTTGGTGCCGTTTTTCAAGGTTCGAATCCTTGTCGACCAACTTCAGGGAAAGGCTATCTTATTGATAGCCTTTTTTTGTTTTAGAAAGTGTATATTTGTTGTTGTTTTTAAGTTTTTAAATTATTTATGCAAAATCCAAAAAGATATACTGTCACCGCAGCACTTCCTTATGTAAATGGGTACAAACATATTGGTCATTTGGCGGGTGCGTATTTACCTGCTGATATTTATGTGCGATATTTGCGAAGCAAAAAAGAAGACGTCCTTTTTGTGTGCGGAAGCGATGAGCTAGGTACAGCTATAACTATGCAGGCGCACAAGGAAAATATGACTCCTAAGCAATTGGTAGATAAGTATCACAAAATTTCAAAAGATAGTTTTGAAAAATTGGGAATCGATTTTGATATATATCATAGAACCTCGGAGTCCCTTCATTTTGAGACAGCACAAGAATTTTTCTTGGAATTGTACAACAAAGGGTTGTTTGAAGAAAAAACCACAGAGCAATATTACGATGAGGAATTAAATCAATTTCTTGCCGATAGATATATAAAGGGGATTTGTCCCAATTGCAGCAGCGATAAAGCCTTTGGTGACCAATGCGAAAGCTGTGGCAAATCGCTAGACCCTACCGATTTGATACATCCAATATCTGTAGTGACGGGTAATAAACCTGTTTTGAAACAAACCAAAAATTTGTATTTATCGTTGGATAAATACGAAGGTTTTTTGAGAGAATGGCTTCTTGAAGGAAAAAAAGGCAAATGGAAATCCAATACGTATGGACAATCCAAAAGTTGGATAGATGGTGGGCTCAATCCTCGTTCTATGACTCGCGATGGCGAATGGGGCGTTCCGGTACCGTTGGAAGCGTATAAAGACAAAATTTTGTATGTATGGTTTGATGCGCCAATTGGTTATATTTCAGCTACCAAGCAGTGGGCTATTGATAATAAAAAAGATTGGGCGCCGTATTGGAAAGATAAAGATACCAAACTAGTACATTTTGTGGGGAAAGACAATATCGTTTTTCATTGTATCATTTTCCCAATAATGCTGGAAATGCACGGCGATTTTATTCTTCCCGAAGATGTTCCCGCCAATGAATTTTTGAATCTAGAAGGCGAGAAAATGAGTACGAGCCGAAATTGGAGCTTGGAAATGTATGAGTATTTGGAAGACTTTTCGGAGAAAATAGACGAACTCCGCTATTGTCTTGTGAGCAATATGCCCGAGAATAAAGACAGCGATTTTTCTTGGAAAGACTATCAATTGAAGAATAATTCGGAATTGGTGTCTATTGCAGGCAATTTGGTGAATCGAGTTTTTGTATTGACCCATAAATTTTTTGAAGGGAAAGTACCTCAAGCAAAAGGATGTAGCGAATTGGAGACTTTTATCCGCGAACAAAAAGAAAAAGTATCAAAAGCAATTGATAATTATAGTTTTAGAGAAGCGTTGTTCGAAACGATGCAAGTAGCCCGTCACGGCAATAAATTATTGACCGAAAAAGAACCGTGGAAATTAATCAAAACGGATGAAGTGGCCGCAGGCGTTGTACTCTATGATTGTTTTCAAATTATTGCAAATTGGGCTATAATGATTGAGCCATTTTTGCCAAATGCTTCCAAGGTATTGAAAGAAAAGCTGAATATTGCGGCAGATTTGAATTGGGAACATATCGGAAGCCAAGAATTGGTGCCTTCGCAAACCCAGATAGCGCCTTCGTTCTACCTTTTTACGCCAATCGAAGATGAAGTGATAGCGGTACAAATAGAAAAATTAAAAGCCAAAACGATAAAAGTGGAAGAACCCAAAAAAGAAGAAACCCCCAACGAAATAGCACCTTTAAAACCCGAAATTACCTTTGATGATTTTGCAAAATTGGATTTGGTAATGGGAACAATTTTAGAAGCCGAAAAAGTAGCAAAATCGGATAAATTATTGAAATTTCAAGTAGATTTGGGATTTGAGGTACGCACTATCGTATCGGGCGTGGCGCTGCATTTTGCGCCTGAAGCACTTGTAGGAAAGCAAGTAATGGTTGTAGCCAATCTGGCTCCTCGAAAAATTATGGGCGTAGAAAGCCGTGGTATGATTTTGTTCGCCGATAATGACGGAAAACTCATTCGTATGTCGGGCGATGAAGAAGTATCCAATGGAAGTAGAGTAAGTTAATAAACTATTTTTTTAAATAAAAATGAGATACTTTTGTAATATTTAAAAATAAATTATGCAGGAAAATAATAACCAACAAATCCAAATTGACATTAAAGAAGACGTGCTTTTTGGTGTGTATTCCAATTTATCTATTATTTCACATTCACCTACGGAGTTTGTGTTTGATTTTATACAATTAATTCCTAATTCACCCAATGCAAGTGTGCGTTCAAGAGTAATTTTGGCTCCAGAAAATGCAAAGCGTTTTATGAAAGCCTTGCAAGATAATATCAAAAAGTTTGAGGATAATTTTGGACGTATCAAGGATAATGATACGCCACCAGTATATTCAAATAATAATGATCATCGCCCCCCAGGCTCTGTATAAGCGTTTGTTTTCAGTTCTTTTTATTGAAATTTTAATGGGACTATGAATTTTATTCATCCTTTTTTTCTATTTGCTTTGGCTTTTTTGGCAATTCCTATTATTGTCCATTTGTTCAATTTTAGAAAATACAAAAAAGTATTTTTTACCAATATTGCGTTGCTCAAAGAGTTGGTTTCGGAGACTCAAAAAGCATCGGAATGGCGCAAGCGATTGATAATGATTTCGAGGCTTTTGGCGTTGTTTTTCATTATTTTGGCCTTTGCGCAGCCTTATTTCAATCAAAATACTTCGTTGCAATCGGGGAAAAATATTATCAGCATTTATATTGATAATTCCTTTAGTATGGAGGCTTTTGGTAACGAAAAATCCCTTTTGGCACTAGCCAAACAGAAAGCAAAAGCCATTTTGGATGAGAATAAAGAACGAGCGTTGTATCAGATTGTTTCCAATAATTTTGCGGCATCGCAATTGCAAGCGTTACCCTATCGCGAAGCGAGCAAAATCGTGGATGAATTGACTATTTCGGCAGAGCGAAAGAATTTGAATGAAATTTTTCAGAAACAGCGCAGAGTAGTAGAAACGGTTCACGCGGATAATATGTTGTATTATTGGATTAGCGATTTTCAAAAAAATCAGTTAGCACCTATAGAGAAGAATGAGTCTAAGATAGTAGCTATTCCGCTAAAAAACAACTCGGTAGAGAATATTTACATCGATTCGGTATGGTTGGATGCGCCTATTTTTAAGGTAAATCAAGATGTGAAGTTGATTTTTAGAACCAAAAGCAATGGCAGTGCAACTGAAAAAATATTGGTGAATTTCAATATGGGTAGTCAACTCAAAGGAAGCAAAGAAATTCGATTTCAAAAAAATGAATCGGTAGATACGTTTAAATTCCAAATTTTAAACAATGGCTGGAACGATATTAAATTGACATTGGCAGATCCTAATATCACATTTGATAATGATTATTTCTTGTCCTTTTTTGTGCAGCCCAAGCCTATCATTACGATGATTCGGAGCGGACAAGCCTCTAAATTTGTGAAGTATGCTTTTGATGTAGATAGACATTTTGACGTAAAGCCACACGACCCTTCCCCGATTTCTTTTTCGGAGTTGGAGTCATCTAGTCTTTTGGTTTATAATCAATTGGAAGGAATATCGCCTGTGCAGTCCAAACAAATTTTGGAAATGTTAAAATTGAAAAAAAATGTGGCAATTTTCTTGCATTCGCAAATCAATATGGCTTCGTATAATTCACTTTTTGAACAGTTGGGAATAGGCACAATAGAGTCCAAAGAGACGCAGTCTATGGCTATACAGAGCATCAATAAGGAAGATAAATTGATGAAAGATATTTTTTCGACGATAGATAATCAAAGCGAATTGCCCAAGACAAGTTTGTATTACAAAATGTCTAATTTTGCCAAAATGCCACGAGAAGTGCTACTTAGTTTGCAGAATGGATATCCTTTTTTGATTCAATATGGTAGAGTAGGTGAGGGGAAAATATTTTTGTTTGCATCTTCGATTGAAGAACAATATTCCAATTTTGTAAATACATCTTTGTTTGCGCCTATTTTATTCAAAATGGGAAATGCATCGAATTTATTTATGAATAATTCATACTACATAGATAGCCGAACCAATATTCAATTGCCTATAAAAGAGTCGAGTGAAGACGCGGTATTTTATATGCGAGGTAAGGAAACGGAGATGATTCCGCCACAGCGAAAAATTGGGAATGTACTCAGTTGTAGTCTGGGGCAGCAACCTCTTCAAGCGGGTTTTTATTCGATAGAAGATAAAGAAGGGAAAAATACGTATCACGTGGCGTTGAACTTTAATAGAAAAGAAAGTGTGCTTCAATATGCTACGGCTAGTGAACTGTTGGAAAATTATTCTTATCTAAATCTCACCACCAAAGATTCTAATGACAAAGTCAATGGAATGGATTCCGATTCGGGAATTGATTGGTGGAAATTGGGGATTGTGTTGGCGTTGATTTGCTTATTGTTTGAAGTTATGTTGATTTTGTTTTGGGATGTGTTGGTTCAAAAATTTCAATTGAAATAAGAATTTTATGTATTACAAAAAAATAGGAAAAGGCTCACAAACATTGTTATTGGTTCACGGATTTATGAGCGATGGAACGGTATGGGAAGCCGTAGCTTTGGCACTTAAAGATGATTTTCAAATCATAATTCCCGATTTGGATGGATATGGAAATTCGAGCGAACTTCAAAGCTACAAAACGTTGAAAGAATTGGCTTTTGACTTAAAAAACATATTGGATTCCGAAAATATTGAAAAAGTTACGTATGTAGGGCACTCGATGGGTGGCTATATAGGGCTTGAGTTTTTGGAGCATTTTGAATTTATGTTGAATCAATTTGTAATGCTCAATTCGCATATTTATACCGATAGCGATGAACGCAGCACCAATCGCACGAAGACAATAGCATTTCTTCAAAAATATGGTTCAAAATTGTATGTAAAAGAATCGTTTCGCACGTTGTTTTCTCCAGGATTTGCTTCCACCCACCCAGAAATTGTATCGAATATGATGGAAAAAGCACATGGTTATCCAGTCCAAACGCTAATTCATTCTTGCCAAGCTATGATAGAACGAAAAAATCATGAACAAACTATTAAAAATGCTAGTATCCCTATTCATTTTTTGATGGGCGAAATAGATAGTTTAATCCCTGTAAATGAGTACAAAAAAATGACCGAAATTAATCCGCTTTCAAAAACGTATATTTTAGAAAAAGGAGGACATATGGGCATGCACGAAAATACAGAAGACGTAATTGATTATATATTAGAAAAATAAAATGAATATAGCTAAAGGCTAAATTAGTTTATTCTTCCACAAGATGTTTAAAAGTTAATTCATTAGCTTTTAAAAAGTACTTTAAATTTGCTACTTAATTATACCTAATGAAAGTAGATGTATTAATCGGTCTCCAATGGGGCGATGAAGGCAAAGGAAAAATTGTAGATTTTTTAGCGCCAAATTATCAATATATAGCTCGTTATCAAGGTGGTCCCAATGCGGGACATACTATTTATCTCAATGGAAAGAAATTTGTACTCCATACCATTCCTTCGGGAATTTTTCACAAAAATATAGGTAATATTATAGGCAGCGGTGTGGTGATCAATCCTATTACATTGATGCAAGAAATCAGAGGACTCGAAGCTGAAGGCATTGATGTGAAAAGCAATTTGTTGATAGCTAATAAAGGTTTATTGATACTACCTACGCATATCGAATTGGACAAAGCATCGGAAAAAAAACGCGGTGCGAACAAAATAGGAAGTACGCTGAGAGGTATTTCTCCAGCTTACATAGATAAGACGGGTAGAAATGCACTTAAAATTGGGGAAATTTTTGCAGATAATTTTAAAGAAAAATACGATGTTTTGGTTCAGAAACATCTAGAAATATTAGCAGGAAGTGGCTACGAAGCCGATTATGCCGAAATGGAAAAAAAATGGTTTGAAGCATTGGAAGCGTTGAAGGCCTATAAATTTATAGATGGAGAGTATTTTATCAATGAAGAATTGAAAAAAGGCAAGCGAATCTTGGCAGAAGGCGCACAAGGCACTATGCTCGATGTAGATTTTGGTACGTATCCTTATGTAACATCTTCCAATACCATTTCGGGAGGTGTTTGCAACGGATTAGGCGTGGCACCTCAGCAGATTGGTGAAGTATTTGGTATCATAAAGGCATATTGTACCCGTGTGGGGTCTGGCCCTTTTCCTAGTGAACTTTTTGATGATAATGGTGCTAAATTGAGCAAAGAAGGTAATGAATTTGGAGCCACTACAGGACGTCCTCGTCGTTGTGGTTGGATAGATATTTTAGCGGTGAAATATGCGTGTATGCTCAATGGAGTTACCCAATTGTGTGTAACCAAAGCCGATGTATTAAATCATTTTGAGACTATCTATGTAAGCAATACATATACCGATGGAAATCAAGTATATGATAAAATGCCAACAGTATTGACAGAAGATCATAAAGCTGTATTTGAAGCACATGTTGGATGGAATTGTGATTTGCCAAAAACACAAGACTATAATAAATTGCCAGAGGCATTGAAAAACTATGTTTCTTATTTGAATAAAACAATAGAAGTTCCAATAAAAATGCTTTCAGTAGGTCCCGAAAGAGATGATTTATTTTTGTTGTAAAAATAGATATAGGGTCTTCAAAAACAAACTAGAGGAAATTCGAGCTTTTTTCTTATATTTGCAGTCAATTTTTTAGAAAATTAGTGCTAGATTATGTTTGAAAATTTACAGGACAAGTTAGAGTCCGCGTTTAAAACCCTCAAAGGACAAGGAAAAATTACCGATATCAATGTAGCGGCTACCGTTAAAGAAATACGAAGAGCCCTTGTAGATGCGGACGTTAGTTATAAAGTTGCTAAAGATTTTACCGATAAAGTGCGCACCGAAGCCATGGGTAAAGGAATTCTTACCGCAGTGTCTCCTGGTCAAATGATGGTGAAAATTATGAACGATTCGTTGACCGAATTGATGGGAAGTACACAATCTGATATTAATTTGACAGGAAAACCATCCATTATATTGGTAGCAGGTCTTCAAGGTTCGGGTAAAACTACATTTACGCACAAATTAGCTTATTTTCTTAAAAATAAAAAGAAGCTCAATCCAATTTTGGTAGCATGTGATGTTTATCGTCCAGCCGCAATGGAGCAGTTAAAAACATTGGGAGAGAAGATAGATGTACCTGTTTTTATGGATATTGAGAATAAAAATCCGTTGGACATAGCAGAAAAAGCCTTGGCATTTGCAAAGCAAAATAGCCATAATGTTGTGATTGTGGATACAGCGGGACGTTTGGCTGTGGATGAAGCCATGATGAAAGAAATTTCGAATCTAAAAAAAGCATTGAATCCATCTGAAACCCTTTTTGTAGTGGATAGTATGACGGGACAAGATGCTGTTAATACGGCCAAATCCTTTAATGATGCTATTAATTTTGATGGAGTAGTCCTCACAAAATTGGATGGTGATACACGTGGTGGAGCGGCGCTAACGATTCGTTATGTGGTAGAAAAACCTATCAAATTCATTTCACAGGGTGAAAAGGAAGATAGTCTCGATTTGTTCTATCCCGATAGAATGGCAAATAGAATTCTAGGGATGGGGGATATTGTCTCTTTGGTGGAAAAAGCACAAGAACAATTTGATGCTAAAAAAGCGGCTGAATTATCCAAAAAAATTGCAAAAAATAAATTTGATTTCAATGATTTTATGGATCAACTAAACCAAATCAAAAAAATGGGAAATATCAAAGATATTCTCAAAATGATACCTGGAATGGGATCCGCTATGAAAGACATTGATATTGATGAAACCGCTTTCAAAAAAATAGAGGTACTCATCCAAAGTATGACACCAAAAGAGAGAGAAAATCCAGAATTATTAGATACAAGAAGAAAAAATCGTATTGCAAAAGGAAGTGGTCAAGGCATTGAACAGCTCAATCGTTTCTTAAAACAATTTGAACAAATGCGAAAAATGATGCGTCAAATGCAAAATATGCAACCAGGAAAACGATAAAAATCAAAAAATAAATTTATTTTCTCAATAAAATAGTAAATTTGTAAACCAAAAAAATTAAAAATCAACATAATAATATAAATTGAGCGTATGGCAGAAAGATTGAGCTTACCTAGAATGAGCGACACCATGGAAGAAGGTGTAATAGCAAATATATTGATAAAAGAAGGCGATGTAATCAAAGCGGGAAGCGTAATAGCTGAGGTAGAAACCGATAAAGCTACTATGGATCTTGAAAGTTTTCAAGAGGGAACCGTATTGCATGTAGCTGCAAAAAAAGGAGATAGTATTCCTGTTAATGGTCTTATAGCTATTTTGGGAAAAAAAGGTGAGGATTTTCAAGCTTTATTAAGCGATGCCGCTCCAGCCAAAACGGAAGCAGTACCAGTAGCTGAAGAAAAAATAGCTGCTAAAGCAGAAGCTCCAAAAGTGGAAGCCGCTGTGATAGAGAATTCAGATAGCAGAGTTAAAATTTCTCCTTTAGCAAAAAAAATAGCCGAAGAAAATAATGTATCTGTAAATGGATTGGCGGGAAGTGGCGATGAAGGTAGAATTACCAAAAAAGATATAGAAGAAGCTTTGAAAAATGGTGGAAATACTTCATCTGCTTCGGTTTCTTCGGCTATGGTTCAGAATCTACCAATTGGTGTAGAAAGCTACGAAGAAGTGCCTGTATCTCAAATGCGAAAAGTAATTGCGAAAAGATTGGCGGAAAGCATGTACACAGCGCCTCATTTTTATTTGACTATAGAAGTAAATATGGATGAAGCAAAGAAAGCACGTGAGCAAATGAATGCTTTTTCACCTGTTAAAATTTCATTTAATGATATGGTAATCAAAGCATGTGCTTTAGGACTGAAAAAACATCCTGCAGTAAATTCTTCATGGCTTGGCGATAAAATTAGAATCAATCATCATGTGAATGTAGGTATGGCTGTAGCGGTGCCAGATGGCCTTGTAGTGCCTGTGATTCGAAGTGCCGATATACTCAGCCTATCTCAAATAGCGGCTAGTAGCAAAATGTATGCCGAAAAAGCAAAAAACAAACAAGTAATGCCTGATGATATGAAAGGGAATACATTCTCTATTTCAAATTTGGGTATGATGGGTATTGAAGAATTTACTGCCATTATTAATCCACCGGATGCTTGTATTATGGCGGTAGGTGCTATGAAAGATACTGTAGCCGTAAAAAATGGAAATTTTGTAGCGAGTTCTGTAATGAAATTGACATTGAGCTGCGACCACAGAGTAGTAGATGGAGCCGTAGGTGCAGGATTTTTGAAAGATGTGAAAGCATTCTTGGAAAATCCCGTGAATATGTTGGTTTAATAGGCGTTTCCAATCTTCGTTGATATATTTTATTTCATATTCCATTGAATAAGATTATAGATTTTTTTAAATTTCGAAAAATAGATTATTATGTAATAAAAAGTTACATAGGGCCTTTTTTGCTTACATTCTTAATTTCTTGGTTTGTATTATTGATGCAGTTTTTGTGGAAATACATCGACGATATGATAGGAAAAGGACTGGATTTTATCGTTATTTTTAAATTAATTTATTTCACCGCACTTACTACTATTCCAATGGCATTGCCATTGGCTATTTTATTGAGTAGTATTATGTCTTTGGGAAATTTTGGAGAACACTTTGAACTTACTGCGGCCAAAGCATCGGGGATTTCATTATTTCGATTTTTTAAAAGTTTGATTATTTTTAGTGCATTTGTCTCAATTTTTGCTTTTTATTTTGCTAATTTTGTTTTAACAAAAGTAGATATTATAGCAAAATCAATGCTTGTAGAGGTTCGAAATCTCAAGCCTGCCTTACTTATCAAGCCCAAAACTTTTTATAACGGCATTTCAGGAATTACGATTAGAGCGGAATCCAAAGATGAAGATAAAGGTGTTTTGAATGATTTGCGTATTTATGATCATACTTCGGGTAAAGGAAATGAAAGTATATTGCTAGCAAAACGAGGATATTTGTCGCAGAGTGAGGATGGTATGGTACTTATTATGCGACTGGATAGTGGTGTTTTGATAAAAGAAGATGCATCAAGTAGCCTTGATAATCCTAAGTTTCCTTTTTATCAGACCAAATTTAGCAGCTGGGAAAAACGGTATGATCTCAAGCAGTTCAAACTTTCAGATAATTTTGGGAAAGGAGGTGATGATAAACGATTTATGTTGCCTGTATCAGAGCTGAATGTATATATTGATTCCTTTCAAAAACAATTGAATAGCAAAAGAAACTCGTTTATTTATAATTTGAATACGGGAAATTATGTGACGCAGCCTTTATCCTCTTGCCAGTATATTTCTTTTAAAGATAGTATAGCAAAACTGGATTCTCAACAGCAAAGCATGATGAGTTTTACAAAAACATTGAAAGCCAGAAACATGAAGAATATACTTTTTCTTTACAATTCAGATCATGAATACATCAAAAGTTTAAAGAATTTATTTTCCATAGAATTGTATTTCAAATATACATTTGCATTGTCTTGTCTTATCCTGTTTTTTGTAGGAGCACCCTTGGGGGCTATTATCAAAAAAGGTGGATTGGGATGGCCCATGTTGTTCTCAGTAGTATTATTTATTTTATTTTATTTTAGCAATCTTATTGCTAAGAAAGTAAGTGAAATTGGAACCTATGAGCCCGTTTTTGTAATGTGGACTCCAGCGTTTATATTTATGGCATTGGGAATTTTTCTTACGATAAAAGCCAAAAATGATAGTAATTTATTGAATATTGAAAGCTATAATTTATTTTTTAATAAACTTAAAAAACGTTTTCAAAAGAAAGATAAATGAAAAAAATATTAACAGATTTTAAGTTTATTTTTTTATGTTATGGCTTATTTTTCGTAAGTGTATTTTTATCATTGATTATTGTCCCAAAAGGAGATGAGGTATTATGGTTCAATTTTTATCGTAATGAATTCTTATCTGTTTTTTTTAGACAAATAACTCATTTTGGCGAATGGTTTTTTATAGCAGCAGTTGTATTATATTTAATTTATAAGAAAAGTTCGAGTTTAAAATTTTTTACATTAGGGTTTTTGATACAATTGGTTTTAAGTCAAATGTTTAAGAGAATTTTTGACACACCAAGACCTTTAATGTTTTTTGGAGAAAGCAAACTTATTCTTATCGAAGATACACCTAAACTTTATCATTATAGTTTTCCTTCTGGGCATACGACCACTGCGTTTTTTATAGTATTTTGGTTGGTTCTTTTTTTTAGGCTAAACAAAACTTTAAGTTCATTTTTAATAATCTTAGCAATTTTGGTAGGTGTTTCAAGAATTTATTTATTAGCACATTTCAAAGAAGATGTGCTTTTTGGCAGTTTGCTTGGTGTTTTTTCAGCGTTAATTCCCTATTATTTATTTGAAGAGAAGAATAAAATTTGATTGATAGAATTTTATTTATTGGCTTTTAAGATTTTAGAAATGATTTGGTTGTTTTTATCCTTTGCTGTTTTAAACATAGAATCATTGGCGTATTTTTGATAATACGCTACCCATATCATTCTATTTTCTATCAATACCATATCCATGATCATCATCATGATCATTTCATTACTTCCTGTTCCATATTTTGTTAGAATCAAAAAGCCATAAGCGTCCTCATTAATCTTAAAATCTTCAATTACTATAGGTTTGCCCACCTCTATACCATGCTTATTTTCAATTTTTTCTTTTGCTGTTTCCCAAATTTCATTACTAAATGTATTTTTTACAATTTCCTTCATTTCTACCAAATCCGTTTTTGTAGCTATTTTATCTTTAAGTGAATTCGTGGCATAGATTTGAAAATAGTCTTTATAGTCATTTACGGGTGTTGTTTCTACTTCTTTATATGATTCATTTGGGATATAATAGGCTAGAATAGAATTACCCTCAAAATTAAATTGATTTGCACGTTGATTTACAGTAGCGTTCAAATAGCATTCTGTCATACCATCTATAGAAGGCAAACAAATTTTGATATCACCAAAAGGAACTTTTCTTAAACATTGAATACTTGATTTTTGAGCAGATGCATTGTTTGAAAAGAATAATGCGGCTATAATGATCCCAAAAAATTTATAGTTCATGATTTAATGATTAAAATATTTAGTAAATAATGTTTTAAAAAGATTTTTAACTTCTTGAATATCTACAGGATGTCCCAATTCTTTTTCAAGGCTAGTAACTCCTTTGCCTTGGATTCCGCAGGGAATTATATATTCAAAAAAACGTAAATCGGTGTTGACATTAAATGCCAAGCCGTGCATAGTAATATATCGGCTAGCTTTGATACCAATAGCCATTATTTTTCGTGCTTTGTGATTGTTGGCATCTATCCATACACCATTTTCAGAGGGAATTGTACTGGTTTCTATTCCAGAAAAACTACAAACATCTTGTCCAATTTGCTCCAAAGTGGATACATATTGTGCAATACCAATCCCCAATTTTCTCAAATCTAAAATAGGATATGCCACAATTTGCCCTGGCCCATGATATGTAATATCTCCCCCTCTGCTAATTCGGTGAAATGTAGCTCCCGAAGTCCTAGCTATAGGAAGAATATGCTCTTCTTTGCCATTTTTCCCCAATGTATATACAGGGTTATGTTCTAGAATATAAATGGTGTTTTCATGCGCTTCGCCTATACTTACTTGCTCCAACCCTTTTTCAAAAGTGGCTAATTGTTTCAATTCGGCCTCTAAATATGTAATCGTGCCCAAATCCTCAAATCGTATCATGTGAATGTTTTAATAAAGTGCAAATCTCAAAAAAAATAATCGAAATCGAATATAAAAATAATATATTTGCCTTTTTATAATATGACAGCGTTTTCAAACAAGATTTCTAAAGAAGATGTATTTGTAGCAGGTGCTAGAAGTACAGGCAATATGCATATTGGAAATTACTATGGTGCTGTTAAAAATTTTGTAGATTTATCGAGTCAAATAGAAAATCCCATGTATTTTTTTATTGCAGATTGGCACTCGTTGACCACGCATGCAAACCCCGAAGAACTTCAAAAAAATAATTTTATTACACTCTGTACATATTTAGGTTGTGGACTCGACCCTGAAAGAGCTACCATTTATTTTCAATCGGATGTTCCGGCTATTAGTGAGTTGTATTTATACCTTAATATGTTTGCCTATATGGGCGAATTAGAACGTACTGCTACGTTTAAGGAAAAAATTCAAAAACACGCCAATAATGTCAATGCGGGCTTGCTCACTTATCCAGTATTGATGGCTGCCGATATCCTTATTCATAAAGGCACCAAAGTACCTGTTGGGAAAGATCAAGCGCAGCATGTGGAGATGACTCGTACATTTGGCAATCGATTTAATCATTATTATCATAAAGAAGTATTTAAAGAAGCATTTGCTTTTTCATATGCCGATAATTTAATTAGTATTCCATCGCTTTCGGGAAAAGGAAAAATGAGCAAATCGGATGATGAAAATTCGGCAATTATGCTTATGGATTCAGATGAAATTATTACAAAAAAAATAAAACGCGCCAAAACCGATACTGGACCTACTGAAAAGAATACACCTTTGTCTGAAGAATTAACCAATTTATTCAAAATTATGGAATTGTTCTCCGAACCATCTACTATTCTTAAATATAAAGAAGATTATGCCAATGCTACTATACGATACGGCGATCTGAAATCAAAATTAGCTTTAGATGCCACAATAAAGTTAGCACCATTGCGAGAACGAATAGAATACTTCATAGCCAATCCCAAAAAAGTATATGAAATAGCATCTTCAGGTGCTGAAAAAGCGAATCAAAGTGCTCAAAATACTATTGAAGAAATTCGCGCATGTATGGGGCTTACTTCCAATTCAATAAAAAATATATATAAATAGAATATGTCTAAATTAGAATTAAAACACATCGCAATTGCTGGAAATATTGGTGCTGGAAAAACAACCTTGACAGAATTGTTGTCAAAGCATTATGGATGGATCCCCGAATATGAAAGCGTAGAAAATAATCCTTATTTAAGTGATTTTTATGAGGATATGCACCGTTGGAGTTTTAATCTTCAAATATATTTTCTTAATAGTCGTTTTCAGCAATTGGTAAAATTGAGAAATGGATCTCAAACAGTAATTCAAGATCGTACCATCTATGAAGATGCTTATATCTTTGCACCCAATCTTCATCAAATGGGTTTAATGAGTACACGGGATTTTGATAATTATCAAAGCCTTTTCAAGACTATGAGTAGTATGATAGCACCACCCGATTTGATGATATATCTTCAAGCATCAATTCCTAGTTTGGTAGAAAATATTCAAAATAGAGCGCGTGAATATGAAGAAAACATTCGTTTAGATTATTTAAGAAAATTAAATCAATATTACGATACTTGGATAGATTCCTATAAAGTTGGCAAATTATTGATTATCAATATAGATGATCTAGATTTCTTGAATAATAAAGAAGATTTTGCTGCCATTGTTGAAAAAATTGATAAAGAAATAAACGGTTTGTTCTAGTTTTTTATCATTCATAAAATATCTATACCTTTTCTCTTTTAAGTATTTATGTTTAATGCTTTATAAATTCTATAAATATTCTATAGAAAAACGAAATATGTATTCATAACTAGTTTGTACTTTGTTTAAACTTTCTATTCGCAACAAAATTTTATTTTTTTTAAAAAAAATCCCATTTATTAAAAATTAATTGTAGTTTTACGGAGTATTTTTTAATAAAAATTAACGAAAATGCCTATAGTATCTACCAAAGGATTGACAGCTGTATCGGAAGTTTTGGACACTAAAAAAGCCATGTATCTTCTTCGAAGAACCCTTTTTGGAATCTCCCGAAATGATGTTGCCGCGTTTGTAGGGAAAAATATTTCCGATGCTGTGGACGAATTGCTTATAGCTTCTCCAGCACCCAATCCCCCGCTGAATAATTATAATAATTCAAAACCTGATGCCAATGTAGCCTATGGTCAAACATGGGTAAATGCTCCTTTTGATCAAGATTTACAAGGCGATCGAATGTTTTCGTTCAAATCATGGCTTGCAGGAGTAATGCTAACGCAAAATCATTCTATCACAGAAAAAATGTGCTTGTTTTTTCAAAATTTATTACCCATAGAATCGGATGTGGTAAATGATCCTCGAGTATTGTATAGAAATTATGAAATGCTACGTAGAAATTGCCTTGGGAATTTTAAGGTTATGATAAAAGAGAATACTATAGATATAGCTATGCTTCAGTATCTCAATGGAGACAAAAATAATAAAAATGCTCCTGATGAAAATTATAGCAGAGAATTACAAGAACTCTTTACACTAGGCAAAGGCCCCGATAGCAAATACACTGAAGAAGATGTAAAACAAGCTGCCAAAGTTCTCACTGGATATCAAATAAATCGAAATACGCTCACTTATTTTTTTAATAGTGCGCTTCATGATACTAGTAATAAGACGTTTTCCTCTTTTTATAATAACGCTACAATTACTGGAAAAACGGGTGCACAAGGAGAACAAGAGTTGCAAGAATTAATTGATATGATATTTCAGCAACAAGAAGTAGCAAGACATTTCTGTAGAAAACTCTATAAGTTTTTTGTCTATTATGAAATTGATGCAATTATTGAAACAAATGTAATACTTCCTCTTTCACAAATACTTGTTAATAATAACTGGGAGATTAAGCCTGTTTTGAAAGCTTTATTTATGTCAGAACATTTCTGGGATACGGAAAATTTTGGTGTACATATCAAAAGTCCATTGGATTTTATGATAGGTTACATGAAAGAAATGGATATTGCATTGCCAAGTACTACCAGTTATGAAACTTATTATAGAGTACTTTTTGAACCGGCAAAGTATGCCGCTTTATTTCGTCAAGAAATATACAATCCACCAAGTGTTTCGGGTTGGGAGGCTTATTACCA
Organism: Chitinophagales bacterium; assembly: GCA_040383345.1. Classification (GTDB taxonomy): domain Bacteria; phylum Bacteroidota; class Bacteroidia; order Chitinophagales; family JADJOU01; genus CHPMRC01. The sequence continues at coordinate 28,287 of JBEIDU010000016.1, forward strand.
GTTGCCACTATATCACGAAAATTGGATTAATACCGATACAATAACGCGTCGAAATCAAATATCAGCCTTTTTGCTTGTTGGATATAATGTTTCAGGTTTCAGATTACAGGCAGATGTTATCGCATACACCAAAAAATTTAGTACTCCAAGTGACCCCAATTTACTGATAGATGAGGCACTCTCATTCTTACATACAATAACGGCAACACAACCTCTTAAAGATAGTCTTAAATCTATCTTATTGTTCAATCAAACGCAAGACTATTATTGGACCGATGCTTGGAACGCACATATTAATGATCCCACAAATGCTTCGAAGAAAAATACCGTTTCGGGATTGCTAACGGCATTTTACAAGTATATTTTTGATATGGCAGAATATCAATTGTATTAAAAAATTTTAATTCAAAATCGTATTAAGATGAAAAGAAGAGAATTTATAAAAAATAGTGGTAAAGTAATAGCATTGGGTTCTATATTGCCAGGTTTTAGTATTTCGGCTTTGGCAGCGCATAATAGTATGAGCAATATGCTTGCCGCTAGTGCTAATTTGAACGATAATGTACTCGTAATGATTCAATTAAATGGTGGAAATGATGGATTGAATACCTTGATTCCATTGGATCAATATAGTAATTTGAGCCTTTACAGAAAGAATATTCTAATACCAGAAAGAAAATTACTTGCTTTAAATGGACATGGAGGTGTAAGATTACACCCATCAATGACAGGCATTCAAAATTTATTCAATGAAAGTAAAGTAAATTTTATTCAAGGGGTAGGATATCCAAATCAAAATTTTAGTCATTTTAGAAGTACAGATATATGGCTCAGTGGCTCCGATGCGGACAAAGTAGTCCCAACAGGCTGGATGGGACGATATCTAAATTATGAATTTCCAAATTTTCCAGAAGGCTTTCCCAATAATGATATGCCTGATCCACTTGGTATCCAGATTGGTGCTTTTGTTTCGCCTGTTTTTCAAGGCCCCATCTTTCCTATGGCTATTTCTATTTCAAATGACAAAGATTTTTATGATATGATAAATGGAACCGATACTTCGGTTCCCAATAATGCTATTGGTAAAGAATTGGCTTATATTCGAGAAGTAAAAGGTCAAGCTCAAAGTTTTAATAAAGTCATTAAAACAGCTGCATCTAAAGTAACGATGCAAGCTACCTATCCTGCAGGAAATAAATTAGCGGATCAACTAAAAATAGTAGCCAAACTTATTAAAGGTGGATTGAAAACTAAGGTTTATATGGTAGATTTGGGAGGATTCGACAATCATGCTGGTCAAGTAGATTCTTCTGATGCATCCATTGGTGTTCATGCAAATCTTCTCAAAACGTTATCCGATGCGATACAAGCTTTTCAAAAAGATTTAGAATTTTTGGGAATTGCCGATCGAGTTATTGGCATGACGATGAGCGAATTTGGAAGAAGAATAGCCAGCAATGCTAGTTTGGGTACTGATCATGGCTCGGCACTTCCCATGATGGTTTTTGGAAAAAATGTAAATAGTGGTATTGTAGGTTCTAATCCAAATATTCCAAGTACATTTAATCCAAATCATAATTTAGCCATGCAATACGATTTTAGAAGTGTATATGCATCGATATTAAATGATTGGTTTTGTGTAGATACCTCATCCTTACAGACAATTTTATTGAATAATTATCAGCAATTACCTATTCTGAAAAGTGGGAATTGTACCTCTTCTATACACGATTTAAATCAGCAAGCTGGAATCAAATGGATGGATGCCTATCCAAATCCTTTTGTAGAAAAACTGACAATTGAGTATAAAACCAAGGGTGGACATACACTCATTCAATTATTTGATACGGAAGGGAAATTAATCGATACTTTTGTGAATGAGTCTAAATTGGCTGGTTCATACACCTACACATACTATCCACCTTATATTTCAAAAGGCGTTTATTATTGTAGGTTTCAGAATGAAAGTATACAGCAAGTAGTTACGCTTGTAAGCGAAAGATAATATTCCAAAACTATCTATCAAAACTAAAATCTATATCCGTATTATCTCCAACGGTGAGAGATTTAAGACTTCCTTTGAGCGAAGAGTCACTTCCAATTACGAATTGGGTTAGTTGTATTGTTTTAAGTTTTGAATAGCTCCCTACAATACCATTATCTATAATAGAGTCGCATATCTCTGTGTTTTCTCCAATTGTTACATTGGGACCCACTATCGAATTTTTAATAATGGCATTTCCTGCTATATTTACAGGATCTATTATTACTGCGTTTTCAATCGTCGCGGTTTTTTCTATAAATGTATTATACTTTTTTAATAATATAGCATTGGATTGGAGCAATACATCTCCTTTTCCTACATCCAGCCAATTAGTTACATAAAAAGGTTTGAATGTAATTTGTTCTTTTATCATAAGTTCTAAGGCATCGGTCAATTGGATTTCGCCGTTAGTACGAATATCGTCTTTATTCAATTTTTCGAGAATAGACATGAATAGTGCTGTCTCTTTGATGCGGTAGAGCCCCACCATGGCGAGGTTTGAAAAAGGGAAGTTGGGTTTTTCTACAAATTTAGAAATAGTATCTTGATCATTTAGTTCCACCAGTCCAAAGTTTTGTGGATCATTTACTTTTTTAATAGCAATAGATGAAGCGGTATTTGCCTCAAAAAAAGCAGGGTCAATTTCTATGAGACTGTCGCCCAATAGAATGACAATTTCTTCATCATTTGTTATAAATTCTTTGGTAAGGTATATAGCTTGTCCCAATCCTTCACGTTGAGTTTGATAGACAAAGTTAGCTTCAATATCTGGATAGTTTTTATTGACAAAATCAACAATTTTATCTCCTAAATATCCTACTATAAAAACAAAATCTTTTATCCCCACAGCCACTAAATCTTCAATAATATAACTGATTATAGGTTTACCAGCCACAGGAATCAATGCTTTAGGTTGTGTATAAGTAAAGGGTCTTAATCGGGTTCCAGCGCCTGCTACAGGTATTATAGCTTTCATTTCTTTCTATTTTTTATATTATGAACTGTAAAAATAAGGCTTGTTTTGGGATATGGGTAAGATTTATTTTGAACCAAGAGCTGAATGCACTTTATCTAAAATTTCATTCGCTGCAGGACAAATAGACGCATTGGTCTCTAGCAATTCAAGATGTTTTTTGATGCGTTTCATATTGGTATGCGGATAATCGGCACAGGCTTGTGGGCGGTCGGCATAGATTTTACATTTATTAGAGTCCAAATCCAGCATAGGGCAGGGCTGGGATTTGAATACAAAATCGCCATCTTCGTCCATTTCTATCAAATGGTCAAAAAGATATTTTCCATCTACATTCAATGCTTTTTGGATACGCGCTATATCTTCTTGTTCTATAATAGGGCTGTAATTTTTGCAGCAATTGGCGCAGGTAAGACAATCGGTTTTTTCAAAAACTTCGTGGTGATATATCACAAATTGCTCATCCAAAACACTGCTTTGTTCCTCCCGCAAGGCTTCAATTTTTTCTGAAATTTCGGCTTGTAATTTTTCTAAATTCTCAAAAAACTCCATTATTGCTATATTATAATTATCCTTTTCTCAAATATTTAGTCAGAATTACGATGGTTTGTCCCTCAATTTTTCCTTCTATTTGTTCAAAATTATCTTTGACCAATTTAATATTTTTAACGACAGTACCTAGTGGCGCTTTGATAGACGAGCCTTTTACATCCAAGGTTTTAATAACTACTACGGTATCGCCCGTTTCGAGAAGTGTGCCATTACAATCTCTATGAAATTCTAAATCGCTACTGCCTTCATGATCGCCCGAAGCTTTTGCCCATGCCATGGTATTTTCATCAAAATACATCATATCTATTGCCTCAGCTGCCCAGCTTTCGTTTCGCATTCTATTGAGCAAACGCCAAGATACAACTTGTACTGACGCTACCTCGCTCCACATACTTTCGCTTAGACACGCCCAATGTGTTGCATCTAATTCTTCTTTTTTATTTAGCTGTTTGCTACATTTTTCACATACAACTATGCTCTCATCTGAGCTGTTATTGGGTGAACCTGGAACATCGTATACACTCAAATTATCTGAAGATTTACACAATTCACATTGATTGTTGCTGCGAGCCATAATGGCTTTTTCTATATTCATTGGATTCTAATTGTACGCAAAGATAAGCATTCTAAGCTCAAAATTAGATATAATAAAATATACAATATCCTTTGGTATTAATTATGATATAGGAATTTCTGAAGTTTACTTTTTGTTTTCCAATAATTTTAATCTTATTATTTGGAATAGATCGTAATACATATGAAAAGCCAAAAATTATAATCGTAGTCCAAATGTAAAATAGACAAATCGTTTTTCGGCTGGAAGGATACCGGGTCCAGGATATCCTCCTGCTCGGCGGGTTGCGTATGTGAGGTCAAAAAGATTGTTTACACCCAATCCAAACTGAATTTTTTTTGCTAGGATGTACTGAATGCTCGCGTCAAAGACTGTATAGGCAGGCAGTTGTCCAGCTTGTGCATTGGCAGTTGCTTTTTCGGTATTTTGGGCATCGGTGAATACCGAACTGGTATGTGTCATCATCATATTAGCTCTAATATCTTTCAAAATATAAGTCAAACCTGTTTTGAATGTATTCAAAGGGGCGTATTCTACCTGATTTCCTGCCAGATTATTTTCTTTAATGCTTCCAGAAATTAAAGCTGTTGTATTCCAGCGATCGTATGTAGCTCTTGTAAAATTATACGCGGCATTCCACTCTAAAGCTCCATATTTTTTTGAGATATTAAACAAATCCATAAACTGAACATTCGTACTTAATTCCAATCCTTTATGGGTAGCATCACCAATATTGGTTCGTAATAAAATTATATTTCCTAAATCATTTTTAATATTTAATGATCCAATTTTATCATTGTATTTAATTAAAAAGACGTTCGCTTCAATTTGGATGCCTTTAGACTGATACTTATAGCCAATTTCAGAACTAAATCCTGTCATATCACTTAAATTTGCAGAAATACTATCGGTAGTAGCCGATGGCACAAAATCCGAAAACAGCGCCGAGCGATAATTATTGCTGATATTGGCATAAACTGAATTTTTAGCATCCAACTGATAAGCGGCGCTCAATCCAAATATTGGAATGGTGCGCACTCTATTTTGAGGATTCATATAATTTGGGGTATTTTGACTATAATTTAGAACCCCCGATACAAAATTGTCAACAATGTCCAATCGAACCGATGGTGTTATTTTTAATGCATTCCATTGGATAACATCTTGTATATATCCAGCATAAGAGATTGTTTTCATAAAAAACTGTCTTCCAAAATTACCTATTATACTTAAATCAAAATCTGATGCAGCGGTTCCTTTACCTTGCTGAAAACGATCGGTTTGTCCATTAAAATATTTGAGACCCGCGGTAATATCATGATTGATTTTACCAGTATTCAACTTAATTTCGGATATTAATTCTAAATTATGATTATGATATTCATCAATATCTACTTGTCTTGCACTCATATCGTCTTTAATATTTGCGGGTCTATTAAATCCAACGCTATTTCGAGATCCTATCGTACCATTATATAATAGGTCTAGATGAAAATTTTTGTTAAAATGCATGTGAAGACGTGCCATGGGCGACCACCATTTTACTTGAAAATAATTGCGATCTCTTAATGAAAGTGAAGGGTTGGCATACATTAAACTATCGGTCAATCCACCTGGCTGATGCGATACATATTCTGAATACGTAGCACTGGCTTCTAATTTAAGCACTTCGGAGAATCGATAACTCATATATCCATAACCAAAATTCTGGTTGTAATCATTATTTTGTCTAAAGGTATTTGCCTGACGATTTTGATACTGAGCCAAATAGGAAAAACGTTTAATGGTTCCAGAAACCGAATTGGACGTAGAAAGCATATTATACTGTCCAATTGTATTATTGGATTCGAATGCAATAGGCTTTGTATTTGGTTTTTTTAAAATATAATTAACCATACCTCCAAATTGCGAACCATACAAAACGGCACCAGCGCCTCGTACAATCTGAATTTGGTCTACAGCATCCATTGGTGGTGTGTAATAAGCCTCCGGATAACCATAAGGATCGGAAGAAATCTCTACGCCACTTTGGCGCATATTGAATTCCCAGCTACGATTTGGGCTGAGTCCACGTGTACTTATATTGGTTTGTAGCTGACTGGCATCACTTTCCCAAATAAAAATATTAGGCACTTTATTAAAAAGTTCGCGATAGTTATTATTTCCTTTATTTCCAGATTCATTTTGCAATAAAATCACGTTGGTTTTTCTGCCAAAATGAGCTTCTTGAAAATGAATCGAATCGTGTTTTTGAATTTTTGATGTTTCTATAACAATTTCTTTAATTTTCTTTTGAGCGTTTAAAGTTACGAAAAAGAATAAATTAGCTATAAATAGCATCCAGCGAAACATATTTTTTATTATTTAGAATTATTATAAATAAAGTGCAAATGTAAATGTTTTTAGAAAACAAAAACAAATTATTTTAAATAATTCTAAATAAATATTGTAATAAATTGATTATTAATTATATAAGATTTAATTTTTCTTAAAGAAGAATACGGGATTTTCCAAATAGTAATTAGTAGTTTTTCTATCAAT
>JBEIDU010000017.1:0-33279 GCA_040383345.1 Chitinophagales bacterium
AGTCAAAGGAATATGATGAAGCCAACTTGAAGCTTTTGTTTGAGTCGAATTATGCAAATAATTTTGGGATGTTGAAAGAACAACTTTATGAAAAAATTCTTTCATCTCTTGTTCAATACAATAAAGATAGTTCCAACGAAAACAAAATATTTAGATGGGTGGAAGAAGGTAAAATTCTGCAAAAAAAAGGGTTGTTAAAACAAGCTGAAAAAAAATTTCTTAAAGCATTGGATTATTCAAAAAAATATGAAAGATTCTATCTAATTATTAATATTTACTCTCATCTCAAAACCATAATTATGCATAATCTATACGAATCCGTAGATTATGAGCAAATAGCAAATATTATGAATGAAGAAGATAAGTATATGAAGATTATCAGTAATATACAGAAATTAAACAATATGCAGTTTTTTTATTATTATAATGAATCGAAATCGAATTTTAATGAAATGAAAAAAATTGTAGAGGATGATTTGTTGCATAAATGGACATCATATCCTACTTTTATTGAAAAATCAATATGTTTAAATATTCTTAGTAATTATTATGAAAATATTGCCGACAAAAAGTTAAGTTTAAATTTTGTAAAAAAACATATTGCATTGTTTGAAAATGATAATATAATTAAGAATGAATATTACAACAATTATTTATTACAAAAATTTAATCTTATTTCAATTTCTATAAGTAATGGGGATTTAAAATTTGCGAAAGAGAATTTGATTCAATTTGATAAAGAAATTCCTATTAAGATATATCAAAAATTGTTTTATACACTTTTTTATTCAAATCAATTATTGTTGGATTGTATTCAAAATAATTATGAATTATTTATGAAAAATTACAATCAAATGGTTGTTAAATACCAAGAATTAAATCAAATTATTCCTTTGAAATTAAGAAGTCATATCAATTTTTATAAAATAATTTTACTTTTTAATAATAAAGATTATAAAACTTCATTAAAAGAAATCAATTCTATTATAAATCAAACAAATCCTGATAGTAATAATAGTAACCTTATTTTTTTGGCAATTTTGTGTTACATTGAAGTCAATGATTATAATACGTTAAAGATTTTTTTGGTTATTTATAAAAAAGAAGTGAAAGCGCTAAAAAATAAGTATCCAGAAGAGTTTATTTTTATTAATGCCTTTATAGAATCTTCATTGCATAATCAATTTGATGATAAATTTTTAAATCAGTACAAAAAGGAAATTGAAATTTGCAATCAATTTTTATACCCTTTTAATTTCAAAAATTATGTAGACGAAAGAATAAAAGCTTCTAAAAATATTTCCAGTTTTGAGTAGTTTATATTTTTTTATAGGTGCTATATCATAGAATGCGCAAGCTTGAATGAGGCACGAATGGAGCTTGTGCCTCATAAGAAATTGTTTTTTAATGTATGTGCAGCAATTTATTTATATGCATAAGTCCCCACTCGTTCTCGTTTTAGCGATATCGGTAACGAGAAAAATGCAATTAGTCATCGAAAAAAAGCATTGGCAAAGTTGGTGGATTTTTTTAGAATCGAGGGTTAAAAAAGAAATGAAAGGACACTTTTGAGGTCCAGTATTAGCCCAGATAGAAGCGAATATCCTCCGAAGCGAAGCAAGGAGATAGTAGCGAAAAGCCCCGAAATCGGGATTAGAAACGGGAAATAGCTCCAGATTTTAAAAACTCTTTGGACGTAATGACTGTATTTTCAAAAGGAGATAGTAGCGAATAGCTCCGTTTCAGGGAATTTGCAACTGGAAATAGCTCCAATGTTTTATTGAATTTTAAAATATACTTTGTTCATAAAATTCAAACTTTATTATTAAGAGTTAACTATATTTGCAACATTAGAAAAGTAATATAAATAATGAAAGAAATAATCAATACCAATAATGCACCGAGTGCCATAGGACCTTATAGCCAAGCGGTTTGGGCGGGAGATATACTTCTAATGAGCGGACAAATAGCTCTAAATCCTGAGACAGGAGCAATGGAGAACGAGAGTTTGGCAAGTGAAACTCATCGTGTAATGAAAAATATTGCAGGAATATTGGAAGCCGCTGGAATGGACTATTCTAATATTTTGAAAGCATCTATTTTCATTAAAGATATGAATGAATTTGCTCAAATTAATGAAATATATGCATCGTATTTGCAAGAACCTTATCCCGCAAGAGAAACCGTGGAAGTGGCTCGATTGCCAAAAGATGCGCGTATTGAAATAAGTATTATTGCCAAAAAATAAATTTATTAGGTAGAAGAAATGCAATTCAAAGATATTTTAGGTCAAGAGTCTGTAAAAGCGGAGCTTATTAAACAAGCTAGTGGTGAAAAATTGCACCACGCACACTTGTTTATTGGTAAAATGGGCTTTGGTACCTTTGGATTGGCAATGGCTTTTATTCAATATTTTTATTGTGAAAATAAAACAGAAACCGATAGTTGTAATGAATGTCCTAATTGTCATAAAATAAAGAATTTCATACATTTAGACGTGCATTATACGTTTCCTACTTTTTCGGATAAAGAAAATTGCAAAGTGCTTCATCCTAGGTTTAAGGAAATTATTCAAGAAAAAGGGCATTTATTTGATATTAAGGATTGGCTAGATTTTAATAAAGCCAAAAATTATAAGATTCGGGTAGAGGAGACCACCGAAATTCTCAATACCTTTTCGATGTATTCGTATGAAGGAGGCTACAAAACACAAGTGATTTGGATGGCGGAAGAGCTCCGAAGAGAAAGTAATAAAATCCTTAAATTGCTTGAAGAACCCAATCCAATGAGTTTGTTTGTCTTAATAGCAGAGTCGTCGGACCATATTTTGCCTACCATACTTTCTCGATGTAATATACATAAGATTACTAGGCTGCAAGATGCTGAAATAGAAGGTGTTATTGAGTCGGAATTTTCAGAGTCGAGTAGTAAAATTAAAAGATCGGCGTTGCATTTTTCTAATGGCGATATACTTTCCGCCAGACGATATTTTGAAGATGTGGGTGCAGAAGACTCTATAGAGCATTTTACATTACAGATTCTGAGAGGTATCGTTAAATTTAACGAACGACATTTGACTAAAATTCAGGAAATGCTTGATGCTTGCAATGAATTAGCGGGAAAATCCAAAGAAGTACAAAAAAAGGTATTGGAACACTTATTGTATGTGCTCAATGAAATTATTCAATACAAATACAAAGGCGAAATAATGGCTTCGGATGAGCTTACAGGGGCTATCAAATATTTTGCATCGGTAATGGAAATAGACCAAATAGAATATTCTATGGCAGAAATTAGCAAAACCATTTATGCAATTGAAAGAAATGCCAATTCTAAAATTTCTTTTGTATCTTTGGGCATTATTTTGGGAAAATTTCAGACTCGAGCTGAATTTTTTAAATGGAATAAAATTGAAATGAAATAGTAAATAGAAATATATATGAGTTGTAGTAGTGGAGGATGTAGCAGCGGAGGCTGTAATAAAATGAATACCTTTGATTGGTTTAGCAATATTCAGTACGCGAGTGGTGCTGAGGAGTACAATGTGGTAGAGCTTTCATTCAAAAATGGCTCTCGAAAAGAGTATTTTGTGAATGAAAAACGTATTGATTTGTACAAAGGCGATATGGTATGTGTAGAAGGAAATGGAGGCTATGATATAGGTGAAGTATCGTTGAAAGGCGAATTGGTAAAATTACAATTAAAGAAGAAAAAAATTACCAAAACAGAGGAATTTCAGAAGATTTTGCGCAAAGCCAATGAAAAAGAACTTGAAATTCAAGAGCAGTATCGCCAAAAAGAAAATAAAGTAATGATACTTGCCCGTGAAATAGCCAAAGAATTGAATTTGGATATGAAAATCAGCGAGGTAGAATATCAAGCGGATGGCAAAAAAGCTACTTTTTATTTTATTGCAAATGAGCGTGTCGATTTTAGAGAATTGATAAAAAGATATATCGCCGAGTTTAAGATAAAAATTGAGATGAAGCATATTGGAGCACGTCAAGAAGCGGCTCGTATTGGTGGAATAGGAAGCTGCGGCAGAGAATTGTGCTGTAGTACTTTTTTGAATTATTTCCCATCGGTATCTACTCAAGCAGCTCGTTATCAAAATTTATCCATTAATATTGAGAAATTATCGGGGCAGTGTGGTCGTCTAAAATGTTGTCTCAATTATGAATTGGCACAATATATTGAAGCTGTAAAAGAAATACCTCAGAACATCAATCAATTACAAACCGAAGAAGGTGTAGCGGTTTTGAAAAAAACTGAGATCTTGAAGCGTTTGATGGTTTTTGTATATAAAGATGATCCTACAAGTGACTATTACAAAATATCTATTGATAATGTAAAGAAAATCAGCGAATTGAACAAGAAAGGGCAAAAGCCTCAAAATTTGCTATCAATGGCTGTAAAAGAAATTAAAATCGAAAGTGAAGAAAAAGATGAGGATTTGGTAGGTCAAATTCAGCTAAAAACATTAGAGAAAAAATCACAACAAAGTAAGAATAGAAATAAAAAGAAAAAGAATAAAAATAAGCTTCATCAGCAAAATCAAATATCTAAACCTCAGTCAAATAATAATCCAGAATAAGCATGCATTTTTTTAAAATAGTACTTGTTGTTTTGTTTTTTTCTTTAGTAAGTTGTCAGAATGATTCGATATTTGAAGTTTATAAGCCTCTTTCTGTAGATGGTTGGGATCTTCATGATACGCTAGATTTTAAATTTGAAATTAAAGATATTTCTAAAAAATACAATCTATATATTGGTGTAAGACATAGAGATTTATTCGAGTATCAAAATTTTTATATAAAGACTTTTACTCAATTTCCTAATGGCCAAATTAAAGAAGATCTTCTTTCTATACCTCTCTCCAATGAATCGGGAGAATGGTTAGGAAAATGTACAGGTGACGTTTGTTTTTATAGAGCTCCAATTATTTCTAGGTTTAAATTCAATGAAATAGGTACATATCATATACGCATTAAACATGAAATGCGTGTCAACGATTTGGAAAATTTAATGGATATTGGATTGAAATTGGAAGAAGCGCCAAAAATTAAAATAGAGAAAGAAGAAATTTAAAAAGTAAAACAAAAATAAACATGAAAAAACAAGCTTTTTTCTTATTGATAATAGAATTTTTATGGATTTTCACCTCTTGTAATCCTGATTATGATAAACCAGTAATCCTAAATCATACAAATTTTAAAATTACTTTACCCGGTTTTTTAAAATCCGATGAACTAGCTGAAGATGCAAAGGTAGAGTATGCCAATAGATATAGAAATTTCTATGTTGTAGTCTTTGAACATAATAAAAAAGAGGCTTTAGATACTTTAATCGCTAAAACTGATAAGCGTATAGAAATGCAAATGGATAGTATGTATAAGCAAATACAAATAGATAGTTTTGAGGGTAAAAAAATATATTTAGCTCAGATAGATGGAAAATATCCCAATGAAAAAGAGCGAATTTATTTTACTCACAAAATCATTGAAGGAAAAAAATTGAATTATGAAATTACGATTTGGACTCGAGGGATTGATAGAAAATTGAAGTATAAAGAAGTTATTTCTGATATACTAGATTCGTTTAAAGAAAAATAATGATTAAAATAAGCGATACAGATATTCTTAAGCTTTGCATGGCTGAAAAAACCATCGAGCTAGGAATGCGTAACCTTATGAAAAATTATAAAGAGAAATTGTATTGGCAAATCAAACGAATTGTTGAGCATCATGATGATACAGATGAAGTACTTCAAAATGTATGGATTAAGATTTGGCAGAATATAGCTAAGTTCAAAGGAGAAAGTGCCTTGACTACGTGGTTATATCGAATAGCATATAATGAGTCTATAACTTATATTCAAGCCAAGAAAAAACAAAATTTGGCTGACTGGGATTTAGTATCCCCCGTTTTAGAAGAAAATGTAGGAGATGAAAATTTTGAGATTGATGGAATGGATAAGGATGAAATTATAGCTAAAATTGAAAAAGCAATCGAGCTTTTGCCTCATAAACAAAAGCTTATTTTTCATATGAGATATCATGAAGAAATGCCCTATGCTCAAATAGCTGAAATTACAGGTACTTCTGAGGGTGCACTTAAAGCATCTTTTCATCATGCTGTAAAGAAAATTGAAGAAAAAGTTAAAAAAAATTAAACTTTTTGTAACATAAAATGTCTAAATGAGGGTAAAATATTGTGGGAATTAAAATAATTATTGCGAAAAAAATATAAATTTTACATATAAAATAATAAAGTACATGAATAAAGATTTAAAAAATGAATTGAAAGAAATTCATTCCTTTTTAGACAAAATTGATATTCAAAAAAACAATGTGAATTATAAGGATTTACCAGAGGGGTATTTTGATTCTATGGAGGACTCTTTTTTCGCAAATTTGCAAAAAGAATCCAATGCAAAACATATTTCTATATTTACAAAGTTCCATCTTTCGTATGCTATCGCATCTATAGTTACATTTGCTTTCATAGGATATTTTGCATATTCTATATTGAATAAAGATACTCAAAAATTTAATTTATCTGAAAATGAAGTACACGAATATCTTCAAGAAAATTATGAAGAAATAGAAGAGGAAGAGTTATTAGCTATGATAAAAGATACAGAAATAAAAAAAGCAATAAATGATTCGTTAAATAATGTGTCTGAAAATGACATAAAATCATATTTAATCGAAAAAGAAGGTGTAGATTTAATTAATATTGAAGAATTGTAAAGCATTAGATTATGAAAAAAATAGTACTATTGATAGTTATAAGTATATTAACTATAGGTGCCAACGCACAAAATGAGAATAAGATAGAAACTCTTAAAAGAGAGTATTTGACAAAAAATTTGGAATTAACTCCGCAAGAGTCAGAAAAATTTTTCCCTTTATATCGCGAATATGAAATAAAAAAGAAAAACCTTAGAAAATCACTTCGCCATGATTTGAAAGGAGCTGAACATGATGCTAGTCAAGCGTCAATGGATAAAATAATGCACCAAGAACAAGAAATTCTTGATGTCCAAAAAGAATATGTTCAAAAATTTAGACAATTTTTACCAGAACAAAAAATTCTAAAATTACTTTCGGTAGAAAAAGAATTCAAGAAAATGCTTCTTGAAAAATTGAAAGATTAATTGGAATTAGATTTTTTAATTAAACATGAATCTATAATCTAGATATAATCTGGAATATATAATCTGATAAAATTCCATTACTACAAAGGTCAAAATCATCTTTTCCACAAGGGAAGAAATTTCCAGTTTTGTTATTTTGGATTTCTACCCACCAATATCCGTTATCCTTGTGTTTCCAAAAGATTAATGGTTTGTCTAGCCCATCAATCGTTACCATAAAATTGATATATCTATTATGATTTTCTTCATTTTCTGGAGTATCTTCAATCTTATATGAATAGCCTTCTAGAAAGTACCATATTGCTTGAGCAAAAAGTTGTACACTTTGATTCCTAATATCAAATTGAGGATTAAGTTCATAAAATCCAATTGATTTATTTTCAGGGCTCATGCCAGCATATCTTGCTATTTGACAGAGTTCATCGGACATAAAACCATTGGGTGATTGTAAATTCCTTCCAGGAGCATCACTTTGTTTTATACATGAAATATCAATACTCACTGCATGACTACTTCTGAAAATATGTTCATATTCAGGAACTTTATATCTAATTTTACCTAAACGAAGCATTTGAAAAAACATACTTTCAAGAGAACTAGTCAATGAGGGATTGGCGAAAAAAGATTGATAGCCAAATATTGTCAAATTGAAAAGACTAGGACTTTCGCATTCAATAAGCTCTTTTAAATAATTATTACTATTGATTTCTTTTGAACGTTCTTTCAGATCAATACGTTCGTCTACAATTGTTAATGAAACGTTTTCATATAGTGCTTCTAATGCTTTGACCTGAGGAATAGTAAGATCTTGACTACCGCCTAAAATAACTACTTGAGGCCCGTGCTGATACAAGACTCTTAAAACATTGTCTAAATATTGATATGTTTCTTCTGGTGTTTCCGCATCTATAATATTTCCTAAATCTATAACTTTTGGAAAATTTTGGAAAATTTGTAGCCGATATAATTGCTTGCGAATTTCTTCCGGTGCCAAATCACTAGTTAGATTCCCCATGCCAGCCAATCTACCCTCTTTTACTCCTATAATTGCAACTTCATATTCTGAAAAATCAAATAGTTCTTCTTCATAAAAATGAATGTTAGCGCCTATATCAAATTTTTCAAAAGGCCTACCATCACTTACAAAATTGAAATCAACACTTTCTATATAATTATTTATCATGAAAACAAAAGTATAATAACTTTCATGGAACTCAAAAATAATTATTAATACTTCAATGTGGATTACTCCATTGATTCAGAAAATATTAGAATTTAGCTAAGCTATTTTTGATAATTTCAAGCGATTCTATAATTTGTTTTTCATTAATCACTAAAGGTGGTGCTAATCGGATTATATTTCCATGTGTAGGTTTTGCTAAAAGACCATTTTTCGCAAATTCTAAGCATATATTCCATGCAGTTTCACTATCAGGTGTATCATTGATTTCAATAGCATTTAAAAGACCTTTTCCTCTAACTTCTTTGATGATTGGAGCCTTCATGTCAATTAACCCTTGTCTAAAAATAGCACCCATTTTTTGAGAATTATCTGCTAATTTTTCATCTAATACAACCTGCATAGCCTCAGTAGCTACTGCACATGCCAATGGATTACCTCCATATGTACTACCATGTTCACCTGGTTTAATACATAGCATAATGTCATCATTGGCTAGGATACAAGACACTGGGTACACCCCTCCTGAAACAGCTTTTCCCAATATCAAAATATCGGGATGTATATTTTCATGGTCGCAAGCAAGCATTTTTCCTGTTCTAGCTATACCTGTTTGTACTTCATCTGCTATAAAAAGTACTTTTTTTGCTTTGCATAATTCGGCACATTTTTTCAAATAACCTTCATTCGGTATCATAATACCTGCTTCACCTTGTATAGGTTCTATCAAAAACCCGGCAACATTTTTATTTTCGAGTGCTTTTTCTAGCGCTTCAAAGTTATTGTATTCAATGACCTCTAAATTGGGCATATATGGACCAAATCCATTTCTACTACTAGTGTCCGTACTCCCTGAAATGATACTTAAAGTTCTTCCATGAAAGTTACCGGTCGCAAATAATATTACAGCTTCATTTTCAGCCAATCCTTTTTTCTCATAAGCCCATTTTCTACATACTTTTAGGGCCGTTTCTACGGCTTCGGCACCAGTATTCATCGGGAGTAATTTGTCGAAGCCAAAAAGTTCGGTCATAAATTTTTCATATTTCCCCAATTCACTATTATAAAAAGCACGAGAGGAAAGGGTTAGCTTCTGAGCTTGA
The DNA here is from genome assembly GCA_040383345.1 of Chitinophagales bacterium. Taxonomy (GTDB): domain Bacteria; phylum Bacteroidota; class Bacteroidia; order Chitinophagales; family JADJOU01; genus CHPMRC01. Next base: position 9,443 of record JBEIDU010000017.1, read on the forward strand.
GTCTGTAATGCTTTTAAGATTCTAGGATGACTATGGCCTTGATTTACAGCAGAGTATGCCGATAAAAAATCTAAATATTTTTTTCCTTCTACGTCCCATACATATACACCTTCTCCTTTTTCTAATACTACGGGAAGTGGATGATAATTATGTGCTCCATACTTGTCTTCTAGACTTATTAAAAATTCTGATTGCGTCATAGATTGATTCATAAAAAATATTTTCAGCAAAAATACAAAAAAAACAAGATAAATATCGATTTATATATTATTTATTAACTGTATTATAATATTACTTAAAAGGCACATAAGCAATACTTTTTGTTTCAAAAAATTCCTCATCAAAATAATCAGAAATGGGTTTGAGAATTACTTTTCGTTTTGAATCTCGAATTTCTTCTTTCAAATCGCCTCCTTTTAAGGCAATAATGCCATTATTTAGGTTATTGAATGCAATGGGGTGTATTTTTCCCTTTGTCCAAAACAATAAGTCGCTCAAAGGCGCTACAGCTCTTGTAATTACAAAATCAAACTGTTCAGAAATTGTTTCGGCTCTCGCTACTTTTGCGCTACAATTTTTTAATTCCAATTTTTCTATAACATCTTCTACTACCATAATTTTTTTTGCGATAGAATCTACTGCTAGAAACTGAACATCTGGGAAAAAAATAGCCAAAGGTATCGCTGGAAAACCACCGCCCGTTCCTAAATCCATGATTTTTGTTCCTTTTTTGAATTCAATAAACTTTGCAATAGACAAGGAGTGTAGCACATGGTGCGTATAAAAATTGTCAAAATCTTTTCTCGATACTAAATTGATTTTTTGGTTCCAATCTTCGTATAAATTATAAAGTTTTTTGAATTTATCTAATTGATTATCATTTAGTTTTGTGTAATACTTGATTAAAATATCCATTTTTGTTGTTTTTTTATTAATAAATTATTTAAAAAAAAACAAAAGTATGTATCTTTGCAGAAATTAAACTTATAAAAAATGTCAACAACTGCAGAAAGAGTAACAAAAATTATTGTAGAGAAATTAGGTGTAGAAGAATCTCAAGTAGTTCCTTCAGCTAGTTTCCAAGCAGATTTAGGAGCGGATTCATTGGATATTGTAGAACTTATTATGGAGTTTGAAAATGAATTCAACATATCTATTTCTGATGATAAAGCCGAATTAATCGGTACAGTAGGAGATGCTATCAAATTTTTAGAAGAAGCTTCTGCTGCATAGAAAAAATTTATTTTTCAAAAAAAATTAAAGAATTATGCGAAGAGTAGTAGTTACAGGACTTGGTGCCGTAACGCCTCTTGGTAATGATGTTGGCACCTTTTGGCAAAATCTAATTGATGGAGTCAGTGGTGCCAATTTAATTACAAGATTCGACACCACTAATTTTAAGACAAAATTTGCATGTGAATTGAAGGATTTTGATCCTACTCTTTACATTGAAAAAAAAGAGATAAGCAGGCTAGATCCTGTTTCTCAATATAGTATGGCTGCAGCTATACAATCCATTGAAGATAGTGGCATTGATGCAGATAATTTAAATAAAGATCGTATAGGAGTTATTTGGAGTTCTGGAATTGGAGGTATACTTACATTCCAAAATGAAATTGCAAATTTTGCTACTGGAAACGGAACACCAAGATTCAATCCTTTTTTTATTCCTAAAATGATTCCAGATATTAGTGCCGGTCATATTTCTATGAAGTATGGATTTCGTGGTCCTAATTATGCTCCTGTAGCAGCATGTGCTTCGTCTACAATTGCTTTAGCAGAGGCATTTATGTATATCAAATATGGAAAAATCGACGCTTGTGTAGCAGGTGGTGCCGAAGCAGCAATCACCGAAGGGGGAATTGGTGGTTTTAATGCCATGAAAGCTTTGAGCGAGCGAAATGAAGATTTTATGACTGCTTCAAGACCTTTTGATGCTACTCGTGACGGATTTGTAATGGGAGAAGGCGCTTGTGGAATTGTGTTGGAAGAATACGAACACGCTGTAAAACGAGGAGCCAAAATCTACGCTGAAATGGTAGGAAGTGGACTTACTGCAGATGCATATCATTTGACTGCTCCACATCCTGAAGGATTAGGCGCATTGAATGTAATGCGATTGGCGGTAGAAGAAGCAGGAATGACTTCAAAAGACATCGATTATATCAATGTACACGGTACGTCTACTCCTCTTGGTGATATTGCTGAATTAAAAGCTATTTCTCAGTTATTCGGAAAGGATGCCTATGATATTAATATCAGTTCTACCAAGTCTATGACAGGTCATTTATTGGGTGCTGCAGGAGCTATAGAGGCGATTGCATGTATCAAATCAGTGCAGGAAGATATTATTCCACCAACTATCAATCACGTAGTTCCTGATGAGAATATAGATGCTAAATTCAATTTGACGCTAAATAAAGCGCAAAAAAGAACCGTAAGAGCAGCTTTGAGCAATACATTTGGCTTTGGCGGGCACAATGCATCTTGTCTATTTAAGAAAATATAAGAATTTACATTTTTAAAAAATACTAAAAAAGCCTTGAATCAAATTCAAGGCTTTTTTGTTTATAATTTAATTCTATATTTTCTACCAAGAATTTTTAACTGCTTCCGCAACAATATAGGCTACGGATTTGTCCAGTGCATTGGGAAGTAAATGTTCGTAAGATGGATTAGGTACACAATTTGCGAGTGCATGAGCGGCCGCTAGCTTCATTTTGGATGTAATTTGGGTGGCTTTGGCATCCAATGCCCCTCTAAAAATCCCTGGAAAAGCCGATACATTATTTACTTGATTGGGTAAATCACTTCGTCCTGTCCCTACAATAGCTGCACCACCTTTATAGGCTTCTTCAGGCATAATTTCAGGGATAGGATTTGCCATTGCGAAAACAATAGCATCTTTATTCATGGTAGCAATATCTTCGCTCGTAAGCAGATTGCCTTTGCTCACACCTATAAAAACATCTGCCCCTTTGATAGCATCTTTTACCGAGCCTTCTTTATCTAGTGTATTAGAATACTTGAGAATTTCTAGTTTACTTTCATTTAAATCTTTTCGTGTTTTCGAAATAATACCTTGAGTATCGCACATAATAACTTCTTTAACTGAAACACAAAAATTATGATCAAAATTTATACATTTTAATAATTTCATTATAGCAACTCCTGCAGCTCCTGCACCATTTATAACTACTTTAAGGTCTTTAAGGTCTTTATTTACTACTTTACAAGCATTGATGAGCGCTGCTAATAATACTATGGCTGTTCCATGCTGATCATCATGAAATACGGGAATGCCTATATCTTGCAATTTTTCTTCTATTTCAAAACATTTTGGTGCTGCAATATCTTCCAAGTTGATACCGCCAAATACAGGCGCTAAATTCTTGACAATAAAAATAATTTCATCGGCATTTTGTGTTTTTAGACATATTGGGAAGGCATCAATATCTGCAAATTCTTTGAATAAAATAGCTTTGCCCTCCATTACGGGTATAGAAGCTTCAGCGCCAATATTTCCAAGTCCTAAAACCGCACTTCCATCTGAAATTACTGCCACGGTATTATTTTTGATAGTCAATTCTTTGACCATTTCAGGTTTTTTATGTATTTCCAAGCAGGGTTGGGCCACGCCGGGAGAGTATACCGTAGATAAATCGTCTAAAGATTTTAATTTAACTTTGGATGCTATTTTTAATTTTCCTTTATGTTCTTTATGCAAATTGACGCTTGCCTCAAAATAATTTTTCTTCATGTAGCTCTTTATTCTTTTGTTTAGTCTTTAAAAATATAAGGAATCATTCGTTTTATATTGTTTTCATTAGCATAGTTTTCATTTAAAAAATGAGCTCTTTTTTGAATGCTATCAAAATTAAACTCTTGTCTCCAATGCTTATTTATCTCATTTTGAATTTCTTCAGGAGTATTAGCAATAAAACACAAAGATTCTAAATTACTATTAGCTACCATGAAGTCATTTGCTATAATATGACGACCACGATACAATGTGTTTAATAATTTTAACTTCAATCCTGTGCCTTGGAATGTAACAAGAACATGTAGTTGCGCATTTTCAATCAACTTATTCAGTTCATCTCTAGGTAGGTCTTTTTGCAATTCAATATTGGGAAATTTTTTGATTAAATCTTCTATACTTGATTTTGGTTTTTTCCCTGCAATTATTACTTTTTTGTCAATTTTGGAGAAAACTTGCATAATAAGCCATGTAGCAGCCTGATGATTTTCTACAACATCCAAGCTTCCGTGATAAAGAATATAATCGCCTAACCCTTCTTTGATTTGTACTATTTCATTTTCATGAAACGGGGTCACAAATATAGATTGCTGGCAATATTGCTTCATATATTCGGCATCTTTTTTATTTATACAGAATATAGATTGAGTATATTTGAGCACGCTTTCAAATTGTTTCAGCTTTTTGCTTTCTACATTGAAGTGAATTTTATGAATAAAATTTTGGTCCGCTTTGCTCAAATTTTGATAATAATCCCATTCAATATTATGCATACATACTACTTTATTTCTATTGGCTAGGCTGGGATGTCCAAGGTAAAAACAGGTGTGAAGTCCTTCAAAAAGTATAGGCGAATCATCCAAAAGTAGGTTTGAAAGTAAATCATTGTTACTTCGAGATGAAACGATATAAGGCATTAGATTGAAAAAAACTTTATACGCTTTTTTTCGAGGATAATAATGTACCTTTTTACAAAGTTTTTCGAGTACATCGCTATGAGCTATTCCTTTATAATCAAAACAATGTAACGTAATTTCATAGCCCAAATCATGCAGTGCTTTTAGTTTGTAAAAGACCTCAATGATTCCTCCATAAACAGGAGGATAGGGTATATCAAATGACACTATATGTAATTGGTTCATTTCTTTTTTTATAAATAATGTGAAATGAGACGTTCTTTTTGGCTATCCCAAGTATATTTTTGGCTTGCAATATCGCAATTATTTTGCAATTTTTTATAATATTCTTTATCTGAAAATAATCTATTGATTCCGTTGGAGATAGTATCGGATTCAATATTATCTATGAGAAGACTACATTCTATTTCGTCATTTAATCTTTTATATTCTGGGAAATTCATACAAATACTAGGAATTCGATGTTGAATGTAATCAAAATATTTATTTGCAAGGGAATAGTAATAATTTAGCCCTCTGTTTTCTAATAAATTTATGCCAATGGTAGCCTGTGAGGTCATTTTTTGAAGCTCAGATGGTGTCAAATTTCCCCATAAAATTACTTTTTCGCTCAATCCATTCATGTCTATTAAAAACATTAAATTTTTGTATAAATCTCCATTTCCACAAATCCATAAAATACCTTCAATTGATTTCATTGCCAAAATCATCTGTTCCAATCCTCTTCCATAATTGAGATTTCCTTGATAGAGAATTATTTTTTTATCAAAATTATCATGCGAAGATTCTAAACGAATGTTGTTTGGAAAATTATAAATGACATCACAAGGCTTATTATATTCATTGCTATATAATTGTGCTATCGAAGGGCAAACGGTATATATCGATTTACATTGAGGAATACAAATTTGTTCTATTAATTTCCAAATGGATTGTTCTGTTTTGCGACCTACCAATTCGGGAACTTCGGTGAAATACTCGTGTGCATCATAAATCACTGGCGTATTTTTTAATTTACCTATGAAAATATTGGGTAAAATAGTATCTAAATCTACACTACAAAATATATCTGCGCTATGAAAAAGGAGATAAATGAAAAGTCGAATTTGATATTCGATATAAAATCCTTTTCCTTTGTCAAAAATCATAGAAAAACGATAATGCTGAAACCGTTCGTTCTCTATTGAAATGGAATTCGAACGTTTTCTACCTACTATCGTTACCTCAAATCCACTCTCAATCAGTGTTTTTGCTGTTTTTTGCATACGTTGGTCATAGGAAATATCATTCGTAATGCTTATTATGATTCGTTTCATTTCTTTAGTTTGAATTGAGTATTTTGAGAAATAATTCCATTTTGTCCATTTGCATTTTTATTGGAAGGGAATATATTTTTAAGTTTTTTGAATCCAAATAATTTTTGTGTTCTATCAATCGGATGGCATCTTTTTCCGTTGTAACAATAGCCTTACAGTCTGAAAAATTAGACCAAGAATCTATATCTTTTTCAGAAAAAGAATGGTGATCGGGATAATCAAAATGTTTAACCAATTTTATTTTTTCACTAACTGCTTCAATAAATAATTTTGATTTAGCTATGCCCGAAACTGCAATACATCTTTCTGGAAATGAAACATTTTTATTTTCAAAAACATCTTTGAGCATTTCATATTCTATTGTTGCAAAAAATACCGACTGATGAGGCAATGGATTTATTTTTTTAATAAAAATTTCTTTTTCGGTATCTTGCAATGAATCGGGACATTTTGACACAATGATGATATCGGCTCTTTTCGCTTGATTTTTTCCATCGCGCAAATTTCCCATTGGAAAATAAAAGTCTTCAAAATATGGGGCGTTGTATTCTGTGATGAGAATATATTTGTTAGCCGTTAGCTTTCTATGCTGAAATGCATCGTCAAGAATAACTAAGCCAATTTTTGGAAACAAGTTTTTAATTTTTTCAATTCCATCAAATCGGTCTTCACATACAAATGTATGTTGATTTTGGGTTTTTGAATAGAGAAGAAGTGGTTCGTCACCCACTTCTTTTGCTTTGCTTATTGCCGATACATGTCTAAACCCTTTCGAATTTCGCCCATAGCCTCGGCTTAAAAAACCAATATTATGATTGTTTTTCAAAACCGAATAAAGCCATATCAACATAGGTGTTTTCCCACTTCCACCCATAGAAAGATTCCCAATAACAATAGTAGAAATAGAAGATGGATTAGATTTAAATATATCAATGTCAAATAGAAAATTTCTAACATGAACAATGATTCCATATATAAAAGCTAAAGGAAAAAGGAAAAAACGAAACTTCATTTGTTAGATGTTTTATAGAAAATATAGCTTTACAAGAAATATTTATTTACAAAAATAGTAGAAAAGGATTTAGAAAATTATTATTTTTCTATTACATTTTCTATAGCTTGCCATACAATACTCGCTCCTTTTTGCCATGAATATTTTTTAATTTGTTCTTGACCGTTTGCTATTAACTGTTCTTTTATGTTTTCTTGTAAGACTTCATGCATAGCACTTGCTATTTCCTCTATATCGTTTGGCGAAACATGAATAGCGGCATTTTCTGTAACTTCAGGCATGGAAGAAATATTGCTACAAACTATTGGTATTTTACAACTCATAGCTTCTATAAGAGGAATGCCAAAACCTTCGTAAAAAGGTACATAAATGAGCGCTTCGGCAGCCGAAACCCATTTGTGTAGTGCTTCTTGTGCCAAATGATTTACAAAAATGACATCATTTTTGAATTTCATCGAATTATAATAATTTTTTACCGATTCAAACTGCCAGGCAAAACGTCCTATTACTACTAATTGCATAGACTTTGAATCGGTTCTTTTGAAAATTTCAAAAGCTTTGAGAAGATTGATTACATTTTTTCTAGGATGAATAGATCCTACAAATATAAAATAAGGAAGTCCAGCAGTATTATTATTTTTGAATGCTTTTTTTTCATTATTATTTATAGGCTTGTACACAGAACTTGATGCATTGCAGGATACCCAAATTTTTTTGGAATCACAATGATAGTAATTTATTATATCTCTTTTTGAAGATTCAGATACTGTAATTACCTCATCGGAAGCTTTTAGATATTTAGGGGTAAAATATCGCATGAATTTTTCTACCAAAAAAGGCACATGTCCATCAAAAAAGGCAAATGCAATATCATGAACTACCGTTACTTTCTTTACGTTCGCTCGAATCGATGTATAGGCATCTAAGGATAGAAAAACATCGGGATTGATTTTTTTTAATGTTTTTGGTAATACCAATTCAAACCAAATATACCATAAAAAGGGATGTCTTGCGGGTGGCGATACCAAAACAGGTATTACATTTTTTGAAAAAATAAATTGAGGGTCGTATGGTCTATCAAATATAAAATAAAACTCTACTTCGGGATGTGTTTCTACTAATTCTTTTAGAATATTATAGGAAAACCAGCCAATTCCCTCTAATTTATCTTTAATCAAAAAACGTGTATTGATAGCTATTTTAATTCTTCTTTCCTTTTCCAACTCCGACTGAATATTTTATCTTATATTTGTTTATTAATTTTAAAAATCATACATAATTACTTTTTTTAACTGAAATTATGAATTATGCAAAAATAATTAAAAAATATTATAAAAGAATTTTTCAATGATTTTAAAGCAATATTTTAAAAATATCTCTTTTCTATTCTTAATAAATTTTGCTATAAAACCTATCTGGGTATTTGTTCTCGATAGAAAATTTCAACTCATGTATGGCAATGAATTGTATGGCAATTATTTTTCATTATTGAGTTTGATTTATATCTATTCTATAATTTTAGATTTGGGTATACATAATTATATTTCTAAAAAAATGGCAGATAAAAGCTATAGCTTGACGATAGATTTTTATAAACTTCTTCATGTTAAGCTATTATTAGGACTACTATATCTATTATTGGTAGTTGTTACATTATTTTTCTTTCAATTTTCATTTTTTAAATCGATTTTATTTTTTATCATTGCCATAAATCAGTTGATATTTTCATTCTTTCAGTTTGGACGCAGTTTTGTTCAGGGATTACAACGATTTGGCTTAGATAGTTGGCTAAGTAGTATTGATCGTATTTTTTTGATTTTGCTGGGAAGTGTTCTTTTATATACTACTTTTGGGATGTCTTTGGGAATTTTATCTTTTGTGGGTATTCATTTTATTGCTTATGTACTAAGTTTAGCCATCACGTATTTTTTTCTATTGCGAAATATTTCAGTTAAATATAATCAAGTTTCTTTTTCATTTATCTATAGATTAATCAAAGATGCCTTACCTTTTATAATCATAAGTGTTTTGATGGTGATTTATACTCGAATCGATGCCGTTTTGCTTCAAAATATAATTCCAAATGGAAATGAACATAGTGGTGTTTTTGCCTTATCATATCGTTTTTTTGATTCGGCGTATAATGCTTTATATTTGTTTAGTATATTTTTATTACCTGCTGTTTCGGCTCATTTTTCAAATCAAAATCACACTATAATTCGTCAAAAAGTCATTTATTCTTTTGTTTTTGCTACTTTTATTGCATTAGGTTTTATTATAATAACATTTTTTGGATGCAAATATATTTTCTATTTTATATATAAAACCGACAGTCCATATGCAATCCATACCTATCAACTGGGGGTTTGGTCTATTTTGGGTATGGCTTGGATGTATGTTTTTGGAAGTTTTCTTACAGGTATTGGAAAATATAAGCCAATAATTATTATTGTCACTATAGGTGTATTGCTTAATATAGGCCTCAATCTCTGGTTAATTCCACTTTATAAAGCTGTAGGTGCTGCAATTGCTTGTTCTGTAGTTCAGCTTTTTGTTGGAATTTCTAAAGGGATTTATTCAGTATATGTATTTAAAGGATGGAAGGATTGATTTCGTAAATTCTTTAAAAATTTATTTCAAACAATCTCTAGTATTCATCTCCTGAGGTCAAGATCTTATTACTGTTAATATAAATAACTACTCAAAACTATTTATTTTCATTAAAAAAAAGAAGTTATTTTTGTAGGTTTTAAAAAGTAAATATAAAATTAGTACGAATATTGTATGATGACGGCAAGCGAAATAAGAAGACAATTTTTAGATTTTTTTGAACAAAAAGGCCACAAAATAGTGCCCAGTGTGCCTATCGTGGTCAAAAATGACCCAACGCTTTTGTTCATCAATGCGGGTATGAACCCGTTCAAAGATATTTTCTTGGGAAATGCACCTGCGCAATATTCTCGTATAGCCGATACGCAAAAATGCCTTCGTGTAAGTGGAAAACACAATGATTTGGAAGAAGTTGGGGTTGATACATACCACCATACGATGTTTGAAATGTTGGGAAATTGGAGTTTTGGCGATTATTTCAAAGAAGAAGCCATTTCTTATGCTTGGGAACTGCTGACAGAAGTATACAAATTGCCTAAAGACAGACTTTATGTTACTATTTTTGAAGGTGATGCTAAAGAAAATTTAGCAAAAGATGAAGAAAGCAAAGAAATTTGGAAAAAATATATAGCAGAAGATAGAATTTTGCTGGGAAATAAAAAAGATAATTTCTGGGAAATGGGCGATGTAGGGCCTTGTGGACCTTGTACCGAAATTCATTTTGACAGTAGAAATGATGCTGAAAGAGCTCGTATCGATGGCAAAACTTTAGTAAATGGCGACGATCCCAATGTAATAGAGATTTGGAACAATGTATTTATGGAGTTTAATAGAAAAGCGGACAAAAGCCTTGAGCATTTGCCTAATAAGCACGTAGATACAGGAATGGGATTTGAACGGTTAGTTCGTATAATTCAGTCGAAAACGAGTAATTACGATACTGATATTTTCATGCCAATAATAGAATCGGTAGAGAAAATGTGTGGCAAAAAATATGGTTTTTCTGATACGAAGTCCGATATTGCTTTTCGAGTGATTGCAGATCATATTCGTGCCATTAGTTTTACCATTGCCGATGGACAAATTCCTTCCAATACTGGTGCTGGCTATGTGATTCGTAGAATTCTTCGTCGTGCGGTTCGTTATGGATATTCATTTTTGGATTTCCAAACGCCTTTTATGCATCAATTGGTGAGCTTGCTAGCCAATCAGTTTTCTGATGTATTTCCTGAACTTACAGCACAGAAAGATTATCTATCACAAGTAATCCGCGAGGAAGAAAATTCGTTCTTTGCTACATTGAGCAAGGGAATTAAAATTTTCAATGATTTGACTGCGAATCATGAAAAGTCTATTTCAGGCAAAGATGCGTTTACCTTATATGATACGTATGGTTTTCCGTTTGATTTGACGCAATTAATGGCCCAAGAAGCTGGAATAATGGTAGATGAAGCGGCATTTGAAAAGGAACTTCAAATTCAAAAAGACCGTTCAAAAAATGCAACAAAATTAGAGACCGAAGATTGGGAGATTATTAATCCCGAATTGGATGGAAAAGCTACGCAATTCATTGGTTACACCGATTTTGAAAGTAATGCGTCTATCGTCAAAATTCGAAAAGTAGTCGCTAAGAATCAGAGTTTTTATCAAATTGTACTAGACAAAACGCCTTTCTATGCCGAAAGTGGGGGGCAAGTAGGCGATAGTGGTGAATTGATTTTGGGAAATCAAAAAATATATATCTACAATACGGTTAAAGAAAATGATACGATATTTCATTTGACAAAAGAAATTGAAATAGCAGACTTGAAAGAGAATTTTACGGCACAAATCAATAAAACCAAACGTAGTTTAACGACCAAAAATCACTCAGCTACCCATTTATTACAGGCTAGTTTGAGAAATGTTTTGGGTGCACACGTAGAACAAAAAGGAAGTTTGGTCAATGAAAAATTATTGCGTTTTGACTTTTCGCATTTTGCAAAATTGACGGATGAAGAAATTCAAAAGCTAGAATCAATGGTCAATGCCAAAATTCAAGCACAAATTGACTTGAAAGAAGAGCAAAATATCCCTATCGATGAGGCAAAAAGCAGAGGCGTAATGGCACTTTTTGGCGAAAAATATGGCGAATTTGTTCGTGTTATCACATTTGATGCCGCTTTTTCGCAAGAATTATGTGGCGGTACCCACGTAAAAAATACGGGAGAGATTGAGTATTTCAAAATTATATCAGAAAGTTCTATTTCGGCAGGCGTTAGACGTATTGAAGCGATAACGTCACAAGCGGTTTTGGAATTTTATCAAGGAAAAGAAGCCCAATTAGAGGAAATAGCGTTGGCTATGAAAAATCCTCAAAAACTTTTGCCTGCTATCCAAAACTTGATGCAAGAAACAGCTCAACAGCGTAAAACCATAGAACAATACGAAAAATATATCGTAAACGCTGAAGTTCAAAAAATTTCGAGTTCACTTTCAACTCCAATGGGAGCTATGATTTCTTTAGGCGATTTTTCTTCTGAAATTGTCAAAAATATTGCTACTCAGTTACGTTCAAAGCACAATGATGTAGCCATTGCATTGGTATATGAAGAAAAAGAAAAAATGAAAGTAGCTATAGCTATTTCCGATGCTATTCAGTCTTCTGAATCTTTGATGGCTAATCAAATAGCAAAAGAACTGGGGCAAGCATTTCATGGTGGTGGTGGTGGACAGCCAAGCTTTTCAGTGGTTACATTGGAAATGTCTACATCAAAAGAAGCCTTGTCTAAAAAATGGCTCGAATTGGTTCAAAAATAAAATGTACACTTGAAACGAATAGTAATCATTGAAAATACATTTTATACGGTGCTTTCGCTTCGTATGGAAATTATTCAATATTTGCAGTCTAAGTCTTTGGAAGTCTATGTCTTATCTTCGGGTGATGTCAAGGATAAGCAAGAGTTAGAATCGTATAAAGTAAAAGTCTATGATATAGGCATATTAGTAAACAATCCTTTTAGCTTAATAGGGTTTTTATATCGTATTTATAAATTTCTTAAGGAAATTAAACCTGTAATTGTTTATACATTTACTATAAGACCTAATATTTTTGGAAGTCTAGTGTCAGGTTGGATTAAAATTCCTACAGTTAGTAATATTACAGGCATAGGTCCATTGTTTGAAAATCAATCATTTGTCTATCGAGTTGCGAGAGGGTTTTATCATTTTGCGATGAAAAAAAATCAACGTATTTTCTTTCAGAATCAAATGGATATGAATCTTTTTTTGAGTCACAATTATTGCTTACCTCAGCAAGCAAAATTGTTGCCTGGGAGTGGTGTGGATATCGAAAAGTTTGCACCACGAATAGAAGAGAAAAAATCTGATGAGTTTGTATTTCTTATGATTAGCCGATTGATAAAAGATAAAGGCGTTTTAGAATATATAGAAGCTGCCCGTATCATAAAATCGAAATACCCTCAAGTTCAATTCCAGCTTTTAGGACCTTTTTGGACTCAGAATTTAAAATCCAATACTATTTCAGAATCGGATGTTGCGGAATGGGTAAAGGAAGGTGTCATAACTTATTTAGGGTATACCTATGATGTGAGACCATTTATTGCGGCTTCGGATTGTATCGTTTTACCTTCATACAGAGAGGGCAATGCAAATGTACTCATGCAAGGTGCCAGTATGGAAAAACCATTGCTTACTTCAAACGTTGTAGGATGCAACAATCTAGTAATTGAAGGCCAAACAGGTTTTTTATTTGAAGTGAAAAATATAGATGATCTAGTGACTAAAATGGAAAAAATGATACAACTTTCTACAACCCAAAGAGACGAAATGGGAAAAAAAGGTAGAATTTTTATGCAAAAAAATTACAATAAGTTGGTAGTTTTGGAAGCATATGAAATGGAATATAAAAACGTATTATATATTTAAGTTTTCTCTTAAACTAAATTACCTTTTATGATTATTAGGAACTATTTTTATATATAAATTGTTCAAACAATCAAATAATACCAAAAGTGAATTATAAAAAAACAGAAGAATATAATCAAGAAAATTTAGACAAAATGGCGCTAAATTTTCAAAATACATTGACGCTTTTGGGTGAAGATGTTACTAGAGAAGGTTTAGAAAAAACCCCTATGCGTGTAGCTAAAGCTTTGAGTTTTTCTACTGCTGGCTATCAAATGGATGCGGTAGAGATTTTAAAATCGGCTTTATTCAATGAAGACCACGAAGAAATGGTTATCGTTAAAGATATCGAACTTTATTCTATGTGCGAGCATCACATGCTTCCTTTCTACGGTCGTGCACATATTGGATATTTACCTAATGGAAAAATTACAGGTCTAAGCAAAATTGCTCGCGTTGTGGATGTTTTTGCACGAAGATTACAGGTTCAAGAACGATTGACCTGTCAGATAAAAGAAGCTATCCAAGAAGCGCTTCAGCCTCATGGTGTAGCCGTTGTGATTGAAGCAAAGCATTTATGTATGATGATGCGTGGTGTACAAAAACAAAATTCAAGTACTACTACTTCTTCTTTCACGGGTGTTTTTATGGACAATTATACAACGCGAAAAGAGTTTTTGAATCTTGTTTCTAGCAAATTGTCTTAATACATTTATTTTTTTTATTAAGTCTGAATAAAAAGCAATTGAATCAATTGATTCCAATTTAGTATTTTTGCAGGATTATTTGAATTAACATTGTGAAATTAGTAGAAATACAAGCACCTATTTTAGAAGATTTGAAGCAACTTGATATAAGTATGCGTGAAGCAATCAAAAGCAAAGTGTCTTTATTGGATACTATCACACGATACATTATCAAAAGTAAAGGGAAGCAAATGCGTCCCATGTTTGTTTTTCTTACTGCACGTCTTTTTGGTAACGTTAATCATAGCACATATACCGCGGCTACTATGATAGAGCTGCTTCATACCGCTACGTTGGTGCATGATGATGTCGTGGACGATAGTGCTATCCGACGTGGTTTCTTTTCTATCAATGCTATTTGGAAAAATAAAATTGCTGTTTTGATTGGGGATTATCTTCTTTCAAAAGGATTAATTATAGCTATGGAGCGAAAAGAGTATCATTTGCTAGAGTTAATGACAGAATCGGTAAAACAAATGAGTGAAGGTGAATTGTTACAGATAGAAAAAGCACGAAAACTAGATATCACAGAAGAAATTTATTATGATATTATAGCAAAAAAAACGGCTTCTTTGATTGCTACGGCATGTGCTACAGGTTGTGCATCAGTTGAAAAAGATGAAGCAAAAATAGTTAAGGCAAAAGAACTTGGATTTAATATTGGCATGGCATTTCAGATAAAAGACGATTTGTTTGACTATGGAAAAGCGCAGATAGGAAAACCTAATGGAATAGATATAAAGGAACAGAAAATGACCTTGCCATTGATTTACACGTTGCAAAATATTTCAGTGTTTGAAAAGCAAAAGATAAAATTTATTGTCAAATATATGAACACCAAAAAAGAACAAGTTCAGTATGTGATAGATAAAGTAATAGCTTCGGGAGGAATAGATTATGCTACCCAAAAGATGCAAGAATATATACAAAAAGCCAAGGATATTTTAAACGAATTTGAAGATTCGGAATCAAAAAAATCCTTATTACAATTAATTGATTATACCATTTTAAGAGAAAAATAATTTAATTTTAATATGAAACATTTTTTAACAATAATCACCTTATTTTCCATTACTTGCTTACAATCGTTTTCGCAAAATGTATTGAGAGGAAAAATTACAAAAGATGACTCAAATGAACCAATTGGTCGTGTTGTGGTTGCATTAGTGTATGAAGGAGAAAGTACAGCTTTTAAAACAGAATTTTCAGATGCTCAAGGAAATTTTGTAATTTCGGATAATTTTAAAAAGGATTTTGTGGTAAAAACACAAATGATGGGGTATAAACCTTTTGAAAAAAAGATTTCGGCGACTAAAATCCCAGCTTTTTTAAAAATTGAGTTGAAAACAACTCAAAACAAGATAAAAGAGGTGGAAATTGAAGGAACAAGAGCTCGTGTTACGATGAATGAAGACACTATTGTTTATGATGCCAAAGCATTCAAAACACATAAAGATGCTACCGTAGAAGACCTGGTGAAAAAAATGCCAGGTATCACTACAGAAGGTGGAACCCTAAAAGCAAATGGAGAAGAAGTGAAAAAAATAACGGTGGATGGACAAGATTTTTTTGGTGAAGATGCTAATATCGCACTCAGAAATCTTCCTGCAGAAACTGTTGATAAAGTTGAAGTGTTTGATGGGTTGAGCGATCGTTCATCGTTTACAGGATTTGACGATGGCAATACAACCAAAACGATTAATTTAAAAACAAAAGCAAATCGTAAGCATGGATTTTTTGGAAAAACATATGCAGGATATGGTACTGAAAATACCTATCAGGCAGGTGGTACTTTGAACTATTTTGATGGCTCGAAAAGAGTTTCAATTATTGGGATGGCAAATAATGTAAACAATTTGAATTTTTCTACCTCTGAAATAATGGGAGCTGTTTCGGGAAGCAATAGTATGGGCGGCGCACAAGGTCGTAATATGATGCGAAATATGAGTTTTGGAATGCGCGTAGCTGGCGGTGGTGGCGGCGGTATGGGCGGTCCAATGAGCAATTTTACCGTTTCTAATCAAAATGGTGTAAACAAAGCCTATTCTTTTGGGGTAAATTACAATGATTTGTGGGGTCCGAAAACAAGATTTTCATCTAGCTTTTTCACAAATAGAACGGATAATTTCACAAATAATATTAGACAAACGCAAAATTTTATAAATAATAACTCAAACTCAGCATTATTCCAAAATTCGGATGAATTATCCAATTCTACTATGTTTAGTAATAAATTTACCAGTAGATTAGAAGGAATTTTGGATAATAATAACTCTTATGTATGGAGTAATAAATTAAACTTAAATGATAATAATTCTTCTTCAGATAGAATTCAAACTAACTCTTTTGGAGAAACACTTGCTTTGACAACATCACAATACACAGAATCTAAGTCAAAAAGTACTTCTTTTACTTCAAATTTTTTGTATAAATTAAAGTTTAATCGCAAAGGTAGAACTTTTTCATTCAACCCTGTAATAGACATAACACAACAAGATGGAAATTCACTTCAACAAACTACGATTAAAAATCCTTCGGGAACTTCAAGTTTTTATGAACTAAAAAATATCAATAAACAATGGACTACAACCATTTCTGGAGTTTTGAGTTATACCGAGCCTAGTGGAAAATATGGACAATGGTTGCTCAATTACAGCCCATCTATTTCATTCAAAAAGAACGATGTATATAATTATGTTTCTACCACACAAGGTGTAGAAGGTACGCTTGACAATACGTTGAGCAGTATATATAAAAATCCAATTTTCTATAATACAGGAGGTGTTAGTTACCGTTTGCAGTTTACAAAATGGCGTTTTATGTTTGGAACCAATGTTCAGAATATTTTCTTCAAAGGCGACCAACAATTTCCGCAAGTTTCAACGCTTGAGAAAAACTTCTTTGGCGTTTTACCTTATTTCAATATTCAGTTGAATCCAACAAAAATGTTCAAAATTAGACTCCAATACAACACGTCTTTGAATGTACCAAGTGTCTCAAATATTCAGCCGGTATTGGATATTTCCAATCCTAACTCTTTGTATAATGGTAATAAAGATTTGGCTGCAGAATACAATCACAATTTATTTTTCCATTTTATCAAACCAAATATTGTAAAAGGAAATTTCTTGTTTTTTATGACCAATATGAGTTTGACACAAAACAAAATTTCTACCTTTAATTATACCGCTACTTCTGATACGGTTTTGGATGGCGTTAATTTGAGAAAAGGAGTTCAGTATACAAAATCTATTAATATGGATGGAAATTTCAATGGAATGGTTTTTGGAAATTATACTACGCCGCTAAAAATTATCAAATCAAACTTTAGCTTCAATACAAGTGTAGCCTATAATAGAACACCTTCTATGATTAATAATGTTGAGAATATTACCAATAGTTATACATTTTCTTCAGGGGCTATGATTTCAAGTAATGTTAGCGAAAATATAGACTTTTCATTGGGATATAACCCTCGTTTTAATATCAATAATTACAGTTATTTGAGTTCAAATAATAATAATTTTTGGATTCAATCGCTTACGAGCAATTTGAAAGTTACATTTATGAAACATTTTGTCTTTAATTCAGATTTTTCATACAATTACAACAATCAAGTTGATCCTACATTGAACCAGCATGTATTCTTATTGGGAGCAAGTCTTGGATACAAAATGCTTAAAAATAGAGATTTGGAGATAAAAATTTCAGGATTTGATTTGTTCAATCAAAATAGAAATATTACAAGAACTGTAAGTGAAAACTCCATTACCGATACGCGTATCAATGCCATGAATCGTTATTTTATGCTTACGGCTACGTATAATTTTAAGAAATTTAAAAGCGGTGGCAATTTAGATGAGCCCAATCCAATGTTTAGAATGATGAGTCATTAATTTTAAAGATTTAGAAATGCAGTTCAACGAACTTTTTGAAGATTGGATACAAGCAAAAGGACTTTCAGAGAAAATGCTGGAAGCTAAAATTGTTACTGAATGGTCTGATATAGTGGGAGAACAAATAGCCAAACATACCGATAACGTTAATGTAAAATTGCCTAAAATATTTTTAAAAATTGATGTTTCTACGCTAAAAAATTATCTTTTTATGGAGCGAGAAATGCTGGTTCAAAAAATAAATGAATATATTGGAAAAGATGCCATTGAGGAAATAGTGTTTTTGTAAATCAAGTGTAAAAAGAAAAAATATGGATACTAGACGTCAATTAAAAGTTTCAAATCTTCTTCAGGAAGTATTTAGTCAGTTGCTTATTACTCAAATTAAGCCTTATTTGATGGGGGCTTTTGCTACGCTTACGCATGTAAGGGTTACATCTGATTTGTCATTGGCTCGATTCAATATCAGCATCATGGGATATGAAAATAAGCAAGAGGTTATTGATAATTTGAAACTTCATGTGAGTGAAATTCGCAAAATTTTGGGAAATAACATGCGCCACGACTTACGAAAAATTCCAGAATTAGAATTTTATTTGGATGAAACCCTAGATTATGTAGAAAATATCAATCAATTATTTGATAAAATAAAGGAAGAAGAAAACGATAAATCAAAAGATGCATAATCGCTATGAATCCTGCTGAAATTCAATATTTTATTGATAATGAAGTTGTAGCCAATAATTATCAAGCTTTTTGCGAAGTCCTTTTTTATTTGAATCAAAAATATTATATCGATTCGGAGAAAGTAATATCTGACAATGAATATGATTTGCTTTTCAAAAAAGTAGAAAAATTTGAATCTCAAAATCCAGAGTTAATAAGTCCTAATTCCCCTACTCAAAAAGTAGCCTCGGGAATTAAGGCAGAATTAGCTACAGTAGCGCATTTGGTTCCAATGTTGTCGCTTTCCAATTCTTATAATGCGGAAGATTTACTTGATTTTGATGCATCTATCAAAAAGGAATTAGGTGATGAGCCTTATGATTATTACGTAGAGCCCAAATTTGATGGAAGTAGTATTTCATTGGTGTATGAAAATAATAGATTGATTCGAGCAGCCACAAGAGGCGATGGGGAACGTGGGGAAGAAATAACTGAAAATGCCAAGCAAGTAAGACATATTCTGCAACAAGCAGATTTTGCATCGCATCGTATCAAAAAAATTGAGCTACGAGGTGAAGTCGTAATTGAAAAAAATCGTTTTGAGGCAATGAATGCGCAGCGTGAAGAAGCAGGATTGGCCATTTTTCAAAATCCTAGAAATACCGCCAGTGGCTCGCTTCGATTGAAGGATACAGGAGAAGTTAAAAGTAGAAATTTAGAGGCTTTTATCTATAATATAGGTTATATTACTTTTGAAGATGAAGCTGCTTCACGATTTGAAAAAACACAATCGGAAAATATCGAATTGCTCCATACGCTTGGATTCCAATCCGCAAGTGGTATAGGGAAGCGATGTGCTAGCATTCAAGAAGTCATTGATTTTTGTAATGATTGGGAAACCAAAAGACCTTCATATCCTTATGAAATTGACGGTATGGTCGTGAAATTGAACCGAATAAGTCAGCAGATGAACTTGGGAACTACATCGCATCATCCCAAATGGGCTATCGCTTATAAGTTTAAAGCTATGGAAAAGCCTACCACGCTACTTGAAATTGATTTTCAAGTAGGACGAACGGGGATTGTAACGCCCGTAGCCAAAGTAGAGCCTGTAAATGTGGGAGGCGTAACGGTTAGAAGCATTTCCCTGCATAATGAAGATAATATAAATTCAAAAGACATAAGAATAGGAGATACTGTTTTTATAGAACGAGCGGGCGATGTCATTCCACAAATTACGCGCGTAGATTATTCAAAGCGTTCGAATCAAATTCCGTTTGAATACATAAAAAATTGTCCTAAATGTCAATCTCAACTGATCCGCAATGAAGGCGAGGCGGCATGGCGATGTATAAGCGAAGCTTGTCCTGCGCAAAAATTAGAGAAAATCATCTATTTTGTGAGCAAAGATGCTATGAATATAAAAGGCTTAGGCAAAGATATTGTCAAGCGATTTGTAGAGGAAGGAATTATAAAAGATTTATTGGATATTTTTAAATTGGATTTTGATAACATATTGACACTTGAGGGGTGGAAAGAACAGTCTGTAGAAAATCTTAGAAATAGTATTGCGGAAAGTAAAAACAATGAATTGTATCGTTTGGTAGTTGCGCTAGGGATTGATAATGTGGGGAATACGATGTCCAAAACGTTAGCAAAAAAAGTATCGCATTTATTAGAATTTAAAAATTGGAGTCTGGAGGATTTCAACAATTTAGATGATATTGGCCCCAAAATGGCTCAATCGCTTTATTCTTTTTTCCAAAATCCCAATCAGATAGAATTGCTCCTACAATTAGAAGCTTTGGGGGTGAATTTGAAAGGCGCTATACAGAATTTGGAAGGTAAGCTTTTGGGAAAAATTATTGTATTCACTGGATTTAGAAATCCCGAACTTGAATCAAAAATTGAACAAGAAGGCGGTGAAGTTGCTAATTCACTTTCTAAAAAAACGAATATCCTGATAATGAAAGAAAAAGGAAGTGGTAGTAGTAAGGAAAAGAAAGCAATAGATAATGGAACAGAAATTTATACAATTGAGGAGTTTGAAGCGCAATTTTTTTAATATTTATTAATCAAAATTAACCGAAATTTCTTGACTTTTAAAAACAATATGATAAATTTGCATATTATTTAATTAGAATCATCCAAAACAGATAAATATGTCTAAACAAAAAACACTTTTTTCTTCGTTGACAAAGAAGTATATCATGGGATTGACAGGAATTTTCCTCATTGTATTTCTAATAGTTCATTGTGGACTAAATGCTTTAGTATTCCTAAACGATGGAGGGCAAACATTTCTTCATGCAGCCCATTTTATGGGAACCAATCCATTGATGCGAACCCTAGAAATAGGATTGGTATTAGGGTTTTTAGCTCATATTGCAGACGGTTTATATCTTTGGTATCAAAATAAGCAAGCACGTCCTCAAGGATATGCAAAAGTGGATACTACAAAAAATTCTACATGGTATTCTAGAAGCATGGGATTATTAGGAACAATTCTTTTGATTTTCTTAATCATTCATGCATCTGATTTTTGGATTCCAAACAGAGCAAATCAATTTGCTACTGGAGAAGAGATTAACTTGTATGTAAAAATGCAAGAAGAATTTGCGAATCCTATCGTAGTTTTGGTGTATGTATTTGCTTGTTTTTCATTATTCTGGCACTTATTGCATGGTTTTCAGTCAGCATTTCAATCTATGGGATGGAATCATCCAAAATATAATGGAATTATCACTAAACTAGGAACAGCATTTGCAATAATTGTTCCATTATTGTTTGCTATTATGCCTATTGCATTTCACTTAGGTATGATTAGATAATTATTGGCTTTAAATAAATTAAGAAAAAGATAAAATATATAAATATGGCTTTAGATAATAAAATTCCAGAAGGTAATATCTCCGAAATTTGGACAAAATACAAAGCTTCTTGTAGATTGGTAAATCCTGCCAACAAGCGTTCTATTGATGTTATTGTTGTAGGATCGGGATTGGCGGGAGCTTCAGCTTCGGCTTCTCTTGCAGAAATGGGATACAATGTAAAAACATTTTGTTTTCAAGATAGTCCAAGAAGAGCGCATTCAATTGCGGCTCAAGGTGGTATCAATGCAGCAAAAAATTATCAAAATGACGGTGATAGCACGTATAGATTGTTTTATGACACCATCAAAGGAGGTGACTATAGAGCGCGTGAGGCAAACGTGCATCGTTTGGCAGAAGTATCAACAAATATTATCGACCAATGTGTAGCACAAGGTGTGCCTTTTGCTAGAGAATATGGCGGGTTGTTGGATAATCGTTCTTTTGGAGGAACTCAAGTTCAACGAACATTTTATGCAGCAGGTCAAACAGGACAACAATTATTATTAGGTGCCTATTCGGCACTTTCTAGACAAATAGCCAAAGGAACGGTAGAAATGTTCAATCGTCATGAAATGATGGACGTAGTAGTAGTAGATGGCAAGGCTAGAGGTATTATTGCTCGTAACTTGGTTACTGGAGAATTGGAAAGACATTCTGCACACGCAGTTTTGCTATGTACAGGTGGATATGGAAACGTATTTTTTCTTTCTACCAATGCTATGGGAAGTAATGTAACGGCAGCTTGGAAAGCACATAAAAAAGGTGCTTATTTTGCAAATCCTTGTTATACTCAAATTCATCCAACTTGTATTCCAGTTTCGGGAGACCATCAGTCGAAATTAACGTTGATGTCTGAGTCTTTGAGAAATGATGGAAGAATTTGGGTGCCAAAGAATCTTGAAGATGCAAAAGCGATTAGAGAAGGACGATTGAAACCAACTCAAATAGCGGAAGAAAATAGAGATTATTATTTGGAAAGAAGATATCCTGCTTTTGGAAATCTAGTGCCAAGAGACGTGGCATCAAGAGCTTCAAAAGAAAGATGCGATGCAGGCTATGGTGTCAATAAAACGGGAGAAGCTGTTTATTTGGATTATTCTTCGGCTATTGTAAGATATGGCAAGACACAAGCTAAGTTGAAAAACATAGATAATCCTACTGATGCTCAAATCAAAGAATTGGGTAAGGCTGTAGTAGAGGAGAAGTATGGAAACTTATTCCAAATGTACGAGAAAATTGTAGATGAGAATCCGTATGAAACACCAATGATGATTTATCCTGCGGTTCACTATACGATGGGAGGTCTTTGGGTAGATTACAATTTGATGACGACTATTCCAGGTTGTTATGCATTGGGAGAAGCTAATTTTAGCGATCACGGTGCTAATAGATTGGGTGCATCTGCATTGATGCAAGGATTGGCTGATGGTTATTTTGTAATTCCTTATACAATTGGAGAGTACTTAGCTGATGAAATTAGAACGGGTAAAATTTCTACAGATTTGCCTGCATTTGCAGAAGCTGAAGCAAAAGTAAATGAAACCATCAATACCTTAATTAATAATAATGGAACGTATTCACCAGATTATTACCATAAAAAATTAGGAAAAATAATATGGAATGAATGTGGTATGGCAAGAAATGAAGCTGGATTGAAAAAGGCTATAGCAGAAGTTCAAGAACTTCGCAAAGACTTTTGGGCGAATGTACGTGTAATGGGTGAAGCCAATACCTTGAATCCAGAATTAGAGAAAGCGATGCGTGTAGCCGATTTTATTGAATTGGGTGAATTGATGTGTAAAGATGCCTTGAATAGAAATGAAAGCTGTGGAGGTCACTTCCGTGAGGAATATCAAACAGAAGAAGGAGAAGCATTAAGAGATGATGAAAACTACAAATATGTAGCTGCTTGGCAGTTCAATGGTGTAGATGCTGAACCAACTTTACACAAAGAAGAACTTGATTATAAAGTAATCAAAATTGCACAAAGAAGTTATAAATAATAATAACTCTTTACAAAATATTAAAAAGCATCCTATTTAGGATGCTTTTTTTGTGTAATTACTTCGCTATTTATATTCTAGCTAAGATAATTTCATTTTCGAGTAATACAAGAAATCTAAATTAACTAAAAT
>JBEIDU010000018.1:0-32441 GCA_040383345.1 Chitinophagales bacterium
CTCTACAGATTGTTCTTTTGTAAGAGCAATTACTACTGTATAGCTTCCTACTTCTTTGATATCGCCTTCTTTTACTGAAATTTTTCTTCTATCAACTTCTACACCTTTAGATTTCAAAACTTCTGAAATTTGCATAGCAGAGATCGATCCAAAGATTTTTCCATTTCCACCTACTTTTGTGCCAATTTCTATTTTAGTTTCAGCCAATTTGCCTACTACTGCTTGAAGGTTTGCCAATTGTTTTGCTTCTACTTTGTCTCTTCTTTTGATTCTTTCATTCAAAAGATTCAAGTTTGAAGCATTGCTTACTACTGCCAATCCATTTGGGATTAAGAAGTTTCTAGCATATCCTGGCTTTACGTTTACCACGTCGTCAGCATATCCCAACTTTTCTACGTCATTTATTAAAATTACTTCCATTTCTATTCGATTTTAATTTTTCCTACAAATTATTTATACAAATCGGTTACATAAGGCATCAACGCTATTTGTCTAGCTCTTTTTACCGCTTGCGCCACTTTTCTTTGATATTTCAAAGAGTTTCCTGTAAGTCTTCTAGGCAATATTTTACCTTGCTCATTTACAAAACGCAATAAAAACCCAGCATCTTTATAGTCGATAAACTTGATGCCCATTTTTTTGAATCTGCAATATTTTTTGCTTTTTTGGCCTAACTTTAATGTAGTTAGATATCTAATACTTTGATTTGCTTTACTCATGGGTTCCCTCCTCTTTTTTATTGTTATTTGCTTTTTTCTTTCCAGCTAAATTTTCTTTTCTTTTATTAGCATATTCCACGCCGTATTTGTCCAATTTGATAGTCATAAATCTCAAGATTGACTCATCTCTTTTGTATTGGATTTCTAGTTTTTCAACTAAATCGGTTGGGGCTTCAAAATCATACAAATGGTATACACCTGTACTTTTTTTCTCGATGGCATAAGCAAGTTTTTTCAAACCCCAAAATTCCTCATCGATGTTTTTTGCGCCGTTTTTTTCAAGAAAGTCACGGAAAGACTTTAACTTGTTTTTTACATCTTCGTCCGATAGTACCGGAGTAATGATGATGGTT
The DNA here is from genome assembly GCA_040383345.1 of Chitinophagales bacterium. Taxonomy (GTDB): domain Bacteria; phylum Bacteroidota; class Bacteroidia; order Chitinophagales; family JADJOU01; genus CHPMRC01. The sequence goes on from JBEIDU010000018.1 coordinate 1,073, forward strand.
GATTCGTAACGATTCATCTTACTGTTTTTTTAGGTTAAATTTATTGTTGACTCGAATTTACGAGTCGATTTGGAGGCGCAAATGTACAACTTTTTAATTAAATGTGTATAACTTTTTTGAAATGAATTATTTTATATATCTCAAAACTATAGTTGCCGCTTCTTTAGACGCATTTTTTTCGCCTAATTTTTCACGTAAATGTTCATATTCATTCAACATATTTGTTCTATATGGGGCTTCAAGACATTTGTCTATTTCTATTTTGAGCTGATTGGGATTGAGTTGATCTTGAATGAGTTCTTTTACTACTTCTCGCTCCATAATGAGGTTTACCAATGAAATATAAGGGACTTTGATAATTCGTTTCCCAATTTCATAATTGAGCCTGCTACTTTTGTAGCATACTATTTGAGGGGTTTTTAAAAGTGCTGTTTCCAATGTAGCCGTTCCCGAGGATACCAAAGCTAATTTTGCACCTTGTATAGCTTTAGAAGCATTGTTCCATATGATTTCACAAGGAATATCGCCAATGATAGAGTTGTAAAATTCTGCTCCTAAATGGCTCATGCCCGCTATTTGAAATGTATAATGGGGGTAATGGGCTTGCATTTCTAGCATAATCGGTAATATAGCAGTGACTTCCTGTTTTCTACTGCCAGGCAATAATGCGATTTTATTTCCCTGAGGACTATTATGATGTTCTATCTCTTGAAGCAAGGGATGTCCTACAAAGGTTGTTTTTATCCCAAATTTTTTGAAAAATTTTTCTTCAAAAGGGAGAATGACAAGAAGTTCATCGGTATATTTTTTTATATCTTTTACGCGGCCTTCTTTCCATGCCCATGCTTGTGGTGCTATGTAGTATATAACCTTGAAATTGTGTTTTTTCAGCCATTTGGCAAGTCTTAAATTGAACCCTGGGTAATCAATTAAAACTATAACCTCAGGTTTTTTTGCCAAAATATCGGCTTTTATTTCCTTGAAATTTTTTAAAATAGTAAAAATATTTTTGGCTACTTCTACAAAACCCATGAAAGCCAATTCTTTATAATGTTTTTGTAGTATAGCGCCAGCTTGTTGCATACGTTCACCTCCCCAGCAGTATATGTTCAGTTCGGGTTGTATTTGTTTAATTTCTTTTATCAAATTTCCGCCATGAACGTCGCCCGAGGATTCGCCCGAAATAATGTAGATATTTTTGCTCATTATATTACAAAATTAAGAAGTAATTTTAATTTTTTGGGATTATTTTAAAATTTTCACGTTCTTTGTATCTAACTTTCTATAAAAACAAAAACTATGTCAATTAAAAATTGGAATGAAGAAGATCGACCCAGAGAAAAATTTCTAGAGAAAGGAAAAAATGCTATGACGAATGCAGAACTCTTGGCAATAATAATGAATTCGGGAAATGCTGAGGAAAATGCAGTAGAATTAGCAAGGCGAATTTTAAAAGATGCCGATAATTCTATTGACGTATTAGGAAAATATTCACTAAAAGAATTGATGCAATACAAAGGGATAGGAGAGGCTAAGGCTATTTCTATAGCAGCTGCTTTGGAGCTAGGACTCAGAAGAATGGCCGAACCAAATGATAAAATAGAAATAATTAATTCTAGCCAAAAAGCATTTGAGTATATGCAGCACTATTTTATGGGATTACAAGTAGAGCATTTTGTAGTATTGTATTTGAATCGAGCTATGAAACCTATTAAGTTAGAGAAAATTTCGGAAGGTGGGCTTAGCGCTACTGTAGTGGATATTAGACTCATTGGTAAGATGGCTTTGATGAATTTGGCTTCAGCTGTTATTCTTGCACACAATCATCCGTCGGGGAATTTATTGCCTAGCGAATCCGATATTTTATTGACGGATAAAATCAAAAAAGGATTGCAATTAATTGATGTTCAAGTATCTGATCATTTAATAATTGGGCATAATGACTGCTATAGTTTTTCGGATAATGGAAAATTATGAGTTTCAAAAGAAAATAAATTGGCAATTTTGCTTTCTTTTTATTTAATTTTGTGATTTAGTTTAGACATTATTAAAAGTCTATTTTTTTGATGAGATATGTTATATCTTTAGTCTTATTTATTATCCATTTTACAATTTTATCGCAAAATTGTAGTCTAGTGCGTTTTCAAGCAAGACCCGATTCAAATGCCATAAACAAAGTAGATACTACAATTTGCCGCGGAACATGTTTGGATTTATTTGCCAGTGTCCCATCCCTTCGAGCTACTACAAGCTACAGTGTGGGCACTATACCTTATATAGCTTCATTGCCTTGTGAAACAGGAGGAGTAGCTTCTTCATGGGGCGCTACTGCAGATGATAATGCGTCCCCTCTTTTTCCTATAGGGTTTAATTTTTGTTATTATGGCAATACGTATTCAAATTTTGTGATTTCACCCAATGGATTTATAACCTTTACTAATTCTTTTGTCGATTTATTTTCGTCATATGATGCTGTACCCTTGCCATTGACTTTTACAGCACAAAGGCCACCGAACTCTATTTTTGGGGCATGGATGGATATAGATGTTTCTCAGACTTTCAGTACGGGTACAATTACATACGAAACGGTAGGAGCCGCTCCATTTAGAGCATTAATCGTAAAATGGATTAATTGTTCTTATTTTGGTGCATCCTGTGCAAGTGCCAAGTTAAATATGAAAATTGTGTTATATGAAACATCTAATATAATTGATATTTATATAGGTACAAAACCTGCTCCAAATCCAGTATGTCCAAACTATGTAAAAATATCAACGCAGGGTTTGCAAGGTAATAATGGAACTGAATTTGCAGTAACTCCTGGAAGAAATGCTACTCAATGGCCCACATCAAATGATGCAGTTCGTTTCTCCCCTTCTGGATTAAATTATCCTTTTACGGTAAATTGGTTCAGAAATAATGTGAATTTAGGATCGGGAAACAAACTATCTATTTGTCCTACAGATGATTCCTCCTTTTACAGGGCTACTGCTGTAATTAATAGTCCATGCCCGGTAGCAATTATAAACGTAACGGATTCTGTAAAAGTACGAACTAGGCCTAGTATATTTAATATCATCAATAGATACGATACATTAAATTGTTTAAATTCAAAAACGCTAGACGCATTGTCGGGGATAAGCTATAACTGGCTCAATACAAATAATAAAACTAGATTCAGAACAATTACGGATTCTGGAAAGTATTCGGTAGTAAAAATTGTAGATACTGTTAATTGTATTAATGATACTGTGAACTTTTATATTGCTAAGCGAACACCAATAAAGATAGACTCTACCATTTTTTCAGGCTGTTTTAATGCTAGCTTAACCGGCAAAGTAAACATAAAAACTAAAAATGGAATTGCTCCTATTATGTTTGGAAAATCTTTGAGTAAAATGGGTTATAATGCTTTGCTTGATTCTATTTCTTTTGGAACTACAAAAGTCTATGTCAAAGATACCAATTTTTGTATAGATTCTACTTCTTTCACTAGAGATTCTATTCTATTGAATCATAGAAAGTACAATTTAAATTGTTTTAATGACGCGTCGGGAAGAATAAAATTATTGGGAATAGGTGGGAGCGCACCCTATCAATTTAAATTAGCTACTACCCCTTTTTCTTCTTCGGATAGTTTTTCTGGATTAAGCGCGGGAATAATAAATGCTTCTATTAGAGATAGTTTAGCCTGTGAAGTTCAAAGCAATATTATTCTTACACAACCAAACAAATTATCTGCAACCTTTCAAATAGACAGTGTCAGCTGTTTTGGAGGATCAAATGGAAAAATCACAAGTGCCCCATCAGGCGGAACTCCAAATTATAGATTTTCATTAAATAATGCTACATCAATTTCTTCTCCTGTTTTTGCTAATTTATTGGCCAATACGTTCAATATCAAAATTCGTGATACCAATAATTGTCTTTTGGACACGAATCTACTTGTAGTACAAAATTCGATTTTAACTTTGTCTGCTGTTGTTGATTCTATTACCTGTTTTAATGCTGCCAATGGAAAAGTTACTTTAACGGCTTCTGGAGGCATGTCGCCCTATACATATTCCAAAGATAATATTACATTTTCACCTTCAAATATTTTTTCAAATTTAAGTATTGGTAATCAAAAGTTTTATGTAAAAGATGCAAAAAATTGTACCCAATCAGTTCAAGTTACACTTGGTCAGCCTTCAAAGCTTTTTTTAACAATAGGATCGGTAAAGCCTGCTACATGTTTTGGAACAAGTACAGGTTCTGCAAAAATAATAGCTTCTCAAGCCACACCTCCTTATTCGTATTTATGGATAAATGGATCTATACTGGATAGCGCTATTGGGCTGAATACAGGAAGTAAAAAAGTAGTAGTAACCGATGCAAAAGGCTGCAAAGATTCTACAAATGTTTCTATTCCTCAGCCAGATTCATTTTATTTTAATACTATTTCTACTTCAACCAAATGTTTTGGGGATAGTACAGGAAAAATAAAAGTAATAGGTGTGGGAGGAACAGCACCCTATATGTTCAATAGGGACTTAGGATCATATATATTGGTGGATAGTTTTATAAATTTATGGGCCAATTCCTACACTGTGGGTATAAAAGATGCAAATGGCTGTTTATTCAATAAATCTGTATCGGTATCTCAGCCTACAAAATTAGTAGCTTCTTATATAGTGGATAGCGTAAACTGTTTTGGGGGATCTAATGGAAAAATTACCATTTTACCTATTGGGGGAACTCCAAATTACTCGTTTTCATTGAATAATGCTTCTTCGGTTTCATCCAATATTTTTTCGAATTTAGCCGCTAATACGTATAATGTAAAATTTAGGGACTTCAATAATTGCTTGGTAGATACGAACATAGTTTTAAATCAAAATCCTATTTTAGAGCTTAATGCCCTTATTGATTCTATTTCTTGCAATAGACAAGCCAATGGAAAAGTTACTTTATCAGCAACCGGTGGTAAATCGCCCTATACATATTCAAACGATAATATTACATTTGTTCCTAATAATATTTTTAATGGATTGGATACAGGTAGCTTTACTTTTAAAGTTAAGGATGCTAAGAACTGTACAAATTCTATTTCGTTAACGTTGTTTGAGCCCACAAAACTTACATTAAATGCATCCGTTATCCGAAATATTTCATGTTATGGAACGAGCATAGGTGCAGCAAAAGTTATAGCTACACAAGCTACAAAACCATATTCCTATCTTTGGGTAAATGGATCTACATTGGATAGTGCCATTGGGTTGAATTCCGGAAGTAAAAAAGTAGTAGTAACAGACTCAAAAGGCTGCAAAGATTCTACAAGTACTACTATTACTCAGCCAGATTCATTATACTTTAGCGCTAGTTCTACTTTGACCAAATGTTTTGGTGATAGTACAGGAAAAATAAAAGTGACTGGAGTAGGCGGCGTATCACCTTATTTATATTCGTTTGAAGCCAGTGCATACACTAGTATTGATAGCTTTAAAGGATTGTCTGCAAAATCATATTCAATTTCAATCAAAGATAGTGATAATTGTATATTTACAAAACCAGTTGAAGTATTTCAGCCCTCATTACTTACCAAAACAATCGCTGTAGATAGTGTGAAATGTTTTAATGGAAATAGTGGAAAAATTACAATTAATGGGATAGGAGGGACTACTCCATATTCATTTTCTATTCAGAATTCGAGTTATCTACCGGCTAATATTTATTCAAATTTAATAGCTGGAAATTATATTGTGAGTCTAAAAGATGCCAATAACTGTAAATCAGATACCAATGTAATAGTGGCACAATATTCTCAAATTCAAGCATCGATTACCAATACGGATATTTTATGTAATAATAATAATATAGGAAAAATTGATGTCTTTGGAAGTGGAGGGAATCCATTATATATATATTCCTTAGATAGTATAACTTTCAAGACCGGCAATAATTTCTCAAATTTAGCTGCTGGCATTTATTCCGTATTTATAAAAGATGCGAATAATTGTATAAGAAAATGGAGCGATACAATTCGTCAAACATTTGATGTTAGTTCTATTTTCAACAAAAAAGATGTAAATTGTTTTGGATTTTCGGATGGCAATTTTTCCTTAAAGGGCGCAGGAGGAGCTTCTCCTTATTCTTATTCTTTTCAAAATGGTCCATTTCTCTCAAAGGATAGTTTTAGTAATTTAATAGCAGGGAATTATACTGTTATTACTTTGGATCAAGTAGGGTGTAGAGATACTTCATTAATCTCTATTTCTCAGCCTTCAGCACTCACCTATACTATAGACGTAGATAGTGTAAAATGTTTTAGCCAAAATACAGGAAAAATCACAATCAATACATTGGGGGGCACTATGCCATACACTTATATATTGGATGGGACACTTTCTCAATCATCAAATATATTTTCAAATTTAATTTCAGATACATTTGCTATAAGAGTGCGAGACAACAAATTATGTATAAAAGATACACAGATTATAATTAACTCCTATCCCGATATTACTTTTTCTTATACACTGGATAGTGTCAAATGTAATAATGCACTAGACGGAAGTACATCAGTAAGTGTTTCTGGTGGACGTTCTCCCTATCAATATAAATTAGATGCAGCGAGTTTTCAAAGTAATAATATTATATCTAGTATTGGCTCTGGGGCGCATACTGTTATAATTAAAGATGTCTATAATTGTCAAAAATCATTTGGATTTTCATTTGATAATCCAACCAAACTAACAACAACATTATTAAGACAAACCAATATTTTATGCAATGGCGACACGGCTGGTTTTGCTGCTATTTCCTCTTCAGGAGGTCTTTTGCCACATACTTATTTGTGGAGTAATGGAAGCACAAACGATACGCTACCTAAAGTAATTGCAGGATTATATACTCTTACTACCACAGATGCAAAAGGATGTAAAGATATTTTACAAACAACTATAACCCAGCCTCAAGCATTGTCTTTTATTTGGTCTTCGTCAAATCTTGTTTGTTTTAGAGATAGCACGGGTTTGGCTTCGATAAAAGTTCAAGGGGGCGTAGCGCCATATAAATATATTTGGAACACAGGGGATTCTAGTTCATTAATTAGCAAGCTTTTGGCAGGAACCTATACAGTTACTGTGATAGATAAAAATGGATGTGTAAAATCAGAGAGTCAAGTTTTGACAGAGCCAGCTGTTATTAATTTTACATTAGACAAAATAAATAGTTCTTGTTTGGAAAGTAAAAATGGTTCGTTGACTGTCAATAATATTTCTGGAGGTACCGCTCCATATTATATAAAATGGTTTGATAATTCATTCAATGCTACCAAATCAGGGCTAGAAGCATTTAAAAAATATAGTGTTCAAGTTTTTGATGCCAATTTTTGTTTTAAAAATGATACTGCGATATTGGATACAAATTATCGTTTCCGAGTATCTGCAAGATTCATGGACCCAAAATGTCCTGATAGCAAAACTAATGTTGTATTGGTCCCCACAAATGGAACAGCACAATTCTCTTTTAGATTGAATGGGATTTCAAACAATACTGGAATATACAACGCATTGCCAAATGGTCTTTATCCATATGAAACAAATGATAATGTCGGATGTCTTTTCAAAGATACCATAGACCTGATTCTAAAAGATTCTATGCGTCCAACATTGATTAATTATGTTCCTAATTGCCAAACTGCTAATATATGGCCTTCTAAATTAAATGTTGAGGGAGGTGCATTGCCATATGTATATAGTTGGACGGGTGCATTTTATACAAATACTTCAGGGGATTCTGCAATACATAATAAAAGGGGGGCTTATTCGGTTACGGTTAAAGATAATAATAATTGTGCTCTTACATTTAATTTTGAATTAAAACCAGCAGATGGGTCTATTGAGGCCGAGGTAGATTCACTCTATAATCTTCGTTGTTTTGGCGTGCCAGAAGGTAAGGCTGTTATAAGAGCAAAAGGTGGTACGTATCCATACACGTATCTATGGAGTCATGGGGATAAGGATAGTATTGGCAGTGATATGTATGCTAATGTAAAATATAACGTTGCAGTAACAGATGATTCGGGATGTAGATATATTTTAGATGATATTTATTTGACAGAACCTACTCGTATTCAGGCAAATTATATTTCTAGAAATGAAACCTGTCCCAATTTAATGGATGCATTCATTCTTGTAAGTCCATTTAATGGAACGGCTACAAATAGCCAAAGTTATTTATTAAAAATAAACGATAACCCATTTACCAAAGAACAAAGATTTTCATTTTTAACAAAAGGTGCTTACAAAGTTACAATCCGTGATGAAAATGAATGTGAAGTTGATACTATATTTACAATTACATCGCCTCCAGAGATTAGATTATCATTAGACTCTATATATGAATTGGAAGCGGGAAATAGCATAGATTTATTTCCAAATATTCAAATAATAGGGGGCTCATATAGTTCGCTAAACTATATGTGGACTCCTAATGAAAGTTTAAAATGCGCAGATTGTATTAATAATACATTTTATGGTACAGGAAATACCAATCTTACATTTTCAATTACTTTTGGAAATAATTGTGAAGTAAAAGCCAATACCTCAATTAGAGTAAAAGGTTTAGATGGAGAATTGATCTATATCCCTAATATATTCAACCCAAATGATCTCTATCAGGAGAATCAAACATTCAAAATCTTTGGAAGTAAAATAAAACGATATAATTTAGAGATATACAATCGATGGGGCGAAAAGGTCTTTGATTCTAATACGCAAGAAAATGCGTGGAATGGAATGTATAAAGGAGATTATGTCCAATCGGGAGACTACATTTATATAGCAGAGATTGAAATGCTTGATGGTCAAATCTTGAAACGAAAAGGAACCTTTGTTTTTATAAGGTAATACAAATTGTATTATCTCAATCGATCTGCGCTTTCTACTAATTTTAAATCTTTTTTGATAAAATACTGAGCAAAATAAGCCAATATAAATATGATAATTGGAAATCCAATTAGAATGGTATTGAAATCGGTGTTGTATTTTGAATAATCAATACTTATAAAAACACCATAAATCAAACTCAAAAACATGATGATATAGCAAAGCCTGATTTGTTTTCGTCTATCTCCATGCATAAAAATGCTCACCAAAGAAATAGTACTAATAATCGAAGATACAATAGTCAAATTATTGTCTTCTAATACTATATGAGAATTCCCATCTATTGAATATAATTTTAGAAAAAGTCCAGCACTCGCCACGATAACAATAAATGTTAAAAATAAGGTTTGAATTCGTTGGATCATAAATTGATTTTTTAATAAGGCAAAAATACAGTTTTCAAATTATACTTATTCCAATTTCTCTCAAAAAAACGACTACTTTCTTCAAAAATAAGTAATTTTGTAATTATATAATTCTGAAATGCAATAAAGATGTATCTTTTAAATAAAATTACGGTTGTTTTTTCTTTAGTTTTTTTTCTTTTTTGTTCTTGTGAAGATTCTAAACAAGTCCTTCTGCCTGATGCAGAAGAAGAAACAATAGCTAAAATAGAAACCCCAATCTTCAATAATCAATTGGCATATGATTTTATAAAAAAACAAGTAGATTTTGGACCCCGAGTACCAAGTACTAGTTCACATGATGCTTGTGCTCAATGGCTTTTATCTATGATGAAATCTTTGAGCGATACCGCATTTATTCAAATATTTGAGACGACTACTTTTGATGGAAAAAAACATAAGGGCAAAAATATCATTGCACAAATCAATCCATCAAATCCCCATCGGATCATGTTTTCTGCACATTGGGATACAAGGCCTTTTGCCGATCAAGACTCAAAAGATCAGAAAAAACCTATTTTGGGTGCCAATGATGGAGGAAGTGGTGTTGGGGTGCTATTAGCGCTATTGGATGCAATGAAATCACAAAAACCTACTATTGGTATCGATATTGTTTTATTTGATTTAGAAGATTATGGACAGCCTGAAAATAGTGGTTTCCCAGAAATGAAAGATAGCTATTGCTTAGGATCACAATATTGGGCCAAAAATATACATACGCCACATACGATTCGATATGGTGTATTGCTCGATATGGTTGGAGGATTTGGAGCCACATTCCTTAAAGAAGGATATAGCATGGCCTATGCGCCCAATTTGGTGCAGCGTGTTTGGAGTCATGCATCGGATTTAGGCTATTCAGGATTTTTCTCATTTAAAGAAGGACCCGCTATTACCGATGATCATACGTATATAAATAGTTTGGCTCGCATCCCTACTATTGATATTATTCACCTTCAAGAAAATCAAAATAATGCATTTGCTTCTTACTGGCATACACACAATGACAATATGGCATCCGTAGATAGAAATGCTCTGAAAGCAGTTGGACAGACTCTTTTGAGATTAATATATGAAGAAAATAAATCTGTAAACTAAAAAAAACATGGAGAATAATAATCAATCTAAATTCTTAGGTAAACTGTTGGCCGCTATTTTATTTGTAGTATTTATTGTCTTGATAGCTATGATCACTCTTACGTTCCTTGCTCCAAAAAATACGAAGTTTGAAGTAGCTAAAACCTTGCCGTATCCTATCGATAGTGTCTGGCATGCTTCGAATGATTTGGAAACATATCGTATCTCTAGAGAAAATATTACTAAATTTATTGTCAAGGATACCACAACCCCAAAATGGGTAGAATATTACGGCAATTCGGATTCGATAGAAGTGAAGACAACTCATTTAAAACCCAATACCTATAAATATTATATTGTTCTAAGCCAAAAATATGAACAAGCTATAGGGGTGGGAATGTATTTGTCGCCGCAAGGCGATAGCACTCACGTGGTTTTGAAGGGAAAATCTATTTACCAAAATGTATGGGGTAGAGTCTATTACACCATCATATCCCCTAATACGGTTTCAGATTTTGAGTTTTACAAGTTAGAATGTGTTTTGAAAAAAAAATATAATAGATAAATTATAAAAATGAAAAAATGCCTTGTATTTTTATTATGGATTGTATGCGTATCGCTTGAGGCGCAGCTCCACCCAATGCATAATCTTATGTCTAAAGAAATGAGAAGAATAGATAGCATTGACGGTAAAGTAGATGGTAAAATTGCAGATTTAGAGGGCGAAGAAGTTGAAAATTTGTATCGAAATGTTTATTTTGTAATGGTAGATTCGCTTAAACATCGAATAGAAAATAGTCCGACTCTGCTCAACTGGCAGAAGAAAAATTTGACTTATGGTCTTCTCATGACTATGCAGGAAATAAATAAAAATAATTACAAACTTCCACTTTATTTTCAAAAATTATTGACCAATGCTTTTGGCATTGTAGGAGCTATAGAACATGGAGATATTGAATCTTATTTAATTACAGACCCATTATATTCGATTAAAAATATTTATTTTTATAAATTTGAAACGGTAGCTAAATCTTTTTTAGTAAAATCTGCATCCACATACCCAAATGAAGTCTTGAAAGTTTTTTATAAATATAGCGATAGTCCTTATAAAGATACCGTAGTAGAAGTTTGTGGTATTGTAGCGCCCAATGTAGCTAAGAATTATCTGATTGGTGAGACAGATATTAAACGAATATTGAAAGAAAATACGCATCCTAGTATTATGGGAATGCGAGGATTTTTTAATGAATACAATATCCTATCAAAAGGAATGGTCCTAGTAGATGATATAATTGAAGGGGAAATGACTATCAATGAAGCACATGCTATTTCTACGGATAAAAGAAAATTTTTACGAAAAATGATTGAAATACGAAATAAAGATTATGCGCAAGCCCTTTATTCGTTGGATGAAGAATTGAGATTAACTTCTCTAGAATTTGTGAGAGAAATTAACAATTTACACAATGAAACTAATCCACAAATTCGATTCAAGTCTATAGATGATTTTAACTGGAAAGAATTGTATACCTTGCTTATTTATAGCGAAGAAGAGATTTTTACATCAAGCTTTAATGGCGTTTTTGAAAGGCTCATGTATAGGCTCAAAGAGGATAAAATTACAGGTTGGAAAATGCTGGAAATCATGCGCTTCAATCATTTTAGATCGTTTATCAAACTCTGTGCAGGCTATGGAAAATTAAATGAATTTTTGATATCGATGAGCAAAGAGAAGAGTACAGAGCTTTTGACCAAATTTACCAATAACTTGGAACAAAATTCGGGCGATTTGAGATCTGCAATTGATGTGGCAGATGCTTTTGGAAGTATCAAAGATAAGGAGCAAATTGATTTGATTCAAAAAAATATTATAAAAGAATATGACCGCGTAGATGAAGAAAGATCTATCAATGGGGTGGCTATTTATGGCCTTTTAAAAAGCTTATTTGCTTCCAAAAAAATATCGCCAAAAGATTCTACATGGTATAATGAAGTTTCTAGAAAATATAAGTTAGAACGTGTAGACAAAATCAGTTATGAAAAAATGATAGGACATGATTGTGTTCATAAGCAAATTCATTTTTTCTATGACGACGATGATGGATATGCTTCGTTTTCTAGTTTTTTAGCTACGTTCGCTACACCAAATTATAAAGTTACAAAATGGACAAATTATGTCAAAATTGAATCTATAAAAGGGGCCCCTATTATAATTTATGCCAATCAACCCAAAGCAGAATTGGATGGACAAGCGGATTTGGTCAAAATAATGGATTCTTTCAAGCGCGATATTCAAGTGATGGTGCATAGAGGGCATAGTTATTATGCACTCAACACTATAGATCAAATGCCTGCTTCAACCAAAATTGTTTTCTTGGGGAGCTGTGGAAGTTACAATAATATCAATGAAGTATTAAGTCGTTCTAGTAGTTGTCATATTATTTCTTCAAAACAGATCGGCACGATGAGTGTAAATAATCCTTTACTTTTTATCATTACCGAAACCGTAAGGCAAGGAAAAGATCTATATTGGAATAATGTGTGGGCAGAGTTGGATAGTAAAATCAAAAGTCAAAAGTATGCCTATGAAAAATTTCAGGATTATGTGCCGCCGCACAAAAACCTAGGGGCTATTTTCATTCAAGCATATACTCGATTCGTAACAGAGAAATAATAAAATAAGCACAATGTAACAATGGTTGCCAAAGAAATATTTTATTTGTCACATCTTTGCATTAAATTTTGAAATCATGGAGATTCTAGGATATATAGGTGCTTTAATTATAGGGGTTTCACTAGGGTTGATTGGTGGTGGAGGCTCTATACTAGCCGTTCCTATTCTGGCGTATTTGTTTCATATAGAAGAAAAAGCTACTACGGCGTATTCTTTGTTTATTGTTGGTGCTAGTGCCTTAGTAGGTGGATGGCAGCAACATAGAAAAGGTAATGTAGATTGGCGTACTGCTGTTATTTTTGGGATTCCATCTATTGTTGGAGTTACATTAATTAGACATTATCTTATTCCAATGCTTCCCGAAGTTTTGTTTCATATAGGGGATTTTCTTTTTACTCGTCGAATGATGATGTTTGGATTGTTTGCTTTACTTATGATTCCAGCTGCAGGGTCTATGCTCAAAAAATCAAAAGAAGAGGCGATTTCAGGACCTACACAATATAATTATCCTTTGATTATTCTAGAAGGCTTGATTGTAGGAGCTATTACAGGACTTGTAGGTGCAGGAGGAGGATTTTTGATTATTCCAGCATTGGTTATTTTGGCTAATATTGAAATGAAAAAAGCCATAGGTACATCCCTTATCATTATAGCTATCAAATCGTTGATGGGATTTTTTCTTGGCGATGCCATGACTATGAATATTGATTGGCATTTTTTGGCGTCATTCACGGGAGTAGCATTTTTAGGAATTTTTTTAGGTACGTATTTGAGCCAATATATAGATGGCAGCAAGTTAAAAAGAGGATTTGGTTATTTTATCATTGTTATGGCCTGTTTTATTTTTTACATGGAATTCATTCTTAAATAAAAAACAACTTGTGTAACATAAGTGTCATAAGTCGAAAACTTCTATCAAAAAACTATTGTTATCATCTTATTAAAAAAGTCTATTTAAAATATATATATGCAAATCGAACAAATATACACAGGCTGTTTGGCACAAGGTGCTTACTACATTACATCTAATGGTGAAGGAATAATTATTGATCCATTGCGTGAGGTAAGACCTTATTTAGAGAAATTGAAAAAAGATAATGTAACCCTAAAATATGTATTGGAAACTCATTTTCATGCCGATTTTGTAAGTGGGCACAAAGATTTGGCTGCCGCAACAGGTGCTTCCATTGTTTTTGGCCCCACAGAAATGCCTATGGGATTTGACGCTCATATTGCTACTGATGGTGAATTTCTTAAAGTAGGAAATATAGCTATTAAAGTAATTCACACTCCGGGGCATACCATGGAGAGCTCTTGTTATCTATTGATAGATGAGCATGGAAAAGAAACGGCATTGTTTAGTGGCGATACACTCTTTATTGGCGATGTAGGACGTCCTGATTTGGCTCAAAAAGTTGCCCTAGATTTGACACAGGATAAATTAGCACGTTATTTATATAATTCATTGCGAACAAAATTAATGCCGTTGGCAGATGACATTATTGTATATCCAGCTCATGGCGCAGGAAGTGCTTGTGGAAAAAATATGAGCAAAGAAACCTTTGATACCTTGGGAAATCAGAAAAAAGTAAACTATGCCTTGCAAGAAATGTCGGAAGATGAATTTGTGAGACAAGTATTGGATGGATTGACGCCTCCACCAGCATATTTTCCACAAAATGTAATGATGAATATTGAGGGATACGAAAATGTAGAAACTGTTATCCATAAAGGAACACGAGCGTTATCTCCTGCTGAATTTGAAGTAGCGGCAAATGAAACTGATGTGGTAATTTTAGATACACGTCATGCACAAGTATTTGCAAAAGGTTTTGTACCCAATGCCATAAATATTGGTGTAGATGGAAGTTTTGCACCCTGGGTAGGTACTATGATTCCCGATGTAAAACAACCATTATTACTCATCACAGATGAAGGAAGAGAAGAAGAAGTGGTTACTCGTCTAGCGCGTGTAGGCTATGATAATGCACTTGGATTTTTGAAAGGAGGTATAGAAGCGTGGTCTGCTGCTGGAAAAGAAGTAGATACTGTTGAGTCAATTTCTGCGGATGAATTTATAAAAAGACATGCCGCTGAGCCTCAAATAGAAGTATTGGACGTGCGTAAAGCTAGCGAGCACTATAGCGAACATTTAATGGAAGCTATCAATGCTCCGTTGGACTATATCAACGATAGTATGACCAAAGTAGATAAAAACAAAACCTATTTTGTGCATTGTGCAGGTGGATATAGAAGTATGGTCTTTATTTCTACCCTTAAAGCAAGAGGATACGACAATCTAATAGATATTGCAGGAGGATTTGGAGCTATAAAAGCTACTGGCGCTATCAAAATTAGCGACTATGTTTGTCCTTCTACTATGCTTTAAAAATTTTTAAAATTTATTAATATGTTCAAAATGCTAAACATTCTCTTTGGCGGAGGAGAAGATTTGTCCGCTATTATTACTGCTGATACATTTTTGGTAGATGTTCGTACTCCTAGCGAATTCGCATCGGGAAGTGCAAAAGGTGCTGTAAATATTCCTTTAGATACGGTGGATTCACAAATAGCCAAATTCAAAAACAAAAAAAATATTGTAGTTTTTTGTAGAAGTGGCAATCGTAGTGGACAAGCCAAATCTATACTTTGTGCTAATGGTATTACAAATGTAACCAACGGCGGTACATGGGATAATGTAGCAAAATATTGCAATTAAGTAATGATATTTATTTTCCCAATGACTTTCGATATAACGTTGCCATTTGAGCGCCAATCAAAGTCTTGGGCGCAAAATTCATAAAGAAATTTCCTATTCTATTAAAAAATCCAGGTATGTAAACCCTTTTGCGGTGCGTCATAGCATAGATAGCTTCTCTGGCAGCGGTATTTACAGGCATCATCCAGTTTTTTAGGCTATCAAATTTTTCGGATTGGGTCATTTCCGTTTCTATCCCACTAGGTGTATAAAGTGTTATGGAAAATTCGGGATTTTTGATTTCATACGAAAGCGCAAATGCAAAATTAAACACAAACCCTTTGCTACCCGAATACAAGGCTTGATATGGCACGGGATGATATGCGCCCATACTGGAAATTATCATCAAGGCACTGGAAATGTTCTTTTTTTCAAAATAATCTGCCCAAAATTCTATGCTGAATAATGTATTGAGGACATTAGTGTTGAGAATGTTTTTTCGATCAGATTCGGCTATTTCTAGATGATTCCCAAAATGCGTAATACCAGCATTGAGGATAACAGCACTGAGTTCAAATTGCGAGACAATCGATTCAAACACCGTTTTTGTTTCAGATTCTAGCGATAAATCCGCTTTGAATATTGCAACTGAAACGGCAAATTTGGCTTCAATTTCATTTTTGATGAGTTCCAAATTTTCCAATCTACGTGCTATTAAAATGAGGTTGGCGTTATTATTCTTAGCCAATTGTATAGCCATTTCTTTTCCCAATCCCGACGATGCACCTGTGACAAGAACCCATTTTTTCGCTAAATCCAAAGTCATTTTATCTAATTTTAAAAACAAATATAGAAATTTATATTTTTATGGGGGTATTCGATTTTGTGATTATTTTTAATTATTAAATAATAATAATAAATTATATACTATTTTTGCTTGTTGAATTAAAAAAGTAAATATAACAGAATGCAAACACTTATCATGGTAGCACAATTGCTGCTTTCTCTTTCCATCCTTGTTTTTATTCATGAATTGGGACATTTTTTGGCAGCCAAAATGTTTAAGACACGCGTGGACAAATTTTATTTATTTTTTGATTTCATGTTTCCCCTGCCTAATGTGTTAAATTTTGCATTATTCAAGAAAAAAATTGGCGAAACGGAGTATGGTTTAGGATGGTTTCCGTTGGGTGGCTATGTAAGTATTGCGGGTATGGTAGATGAAACTACCGATAAAGATTCCTTATCTGCTGAGCCACAGCCTTGGGAATACCGAAGCAAAAAAGGATGGCAAAAAATGATAATTATCCTTGGCGGTATTATTTTCAACTTGATTTTTGCGGTAATGATATATACAGCCTTATTGTTTTTTGCAAAAAAAGAATATTTGCCAGCGTCTTCACTCAAAGATGGCGGGGTGTTGGTATCTGAAAAAGCAAAAGAACTCGGCTTCAAAGATGGTGATGTCATTTTGACTGTAAATGGACAAGCGCCAGTACGTTTTGAAGATTTGTTACCTATCTCGGTTTTATTTGGAGGCGAATACAAAGTTTCTAGAATGGAAAATGGCGTCGCTTCTGAAAAAACGATAAAAATGCCCGCTAATTTTTATAAGAAATTTAAAGGGGATATGTTTGCACCTTTTTATCAAAATTTAAAAGTAGAGAGTGTAATAGCGGGAAGTAATGCAGAGAAAGGCGGGTTGAAAAATAAGGATTTGATTTTGAATACAAAAGGCTCCGTTATTACCTCTTTTGATCAATTCAAAAATATCTTAGATAGTAGCAAAGGACAACAAATTCAAGTTTCTGTTTTGAGAAATAATGAAGCCAAAGAATTGACAGTAAACGTAGATTCTACCGGAAAAATTGGATTCATGCCTGGCTTTGAATTGCCAAAAGATAAATACAAAATGCAACATTATGGATTTTTTGAATCGATGAAATATGGTACAAATGAATGCGTAAAACTCTTTACAATGCAAGCGATTAGCATTTCCAAAATGGTGACACGCGAAATGGATTTTAAAGAAAATGTTGGAGGCCCTATTGCTATGGCTAAAGGATTTGGTGTAGAGTGGGATTGGTATCGTTTTTGGTTGTTTACAGCTATGATTTCGGTAGGTTTAGCTTTTATGAATTTATTGCCAATACCTGCATTGGATGGAGGACACGCAGTAGTGATTTTGATAGAAATGATTACGGGCAAACCTGTAAATGAAAAAGTATTACAGTTTTTGCAGAACGTAGGTACCATTATTATATTAGGATTGATGGTATTTGTATTTTACAATGATTTGACGAGAAAGTAAGTCAAACAAAAGTCTTTAAAATATAAAAATGAATATTGGATTAAAAGATTCTATAGAAACGTGGGAAAATCTGTTGCCGCTTACTTTTAACAAAAGTGTAGCGGATATGAGAATAGGCATTCTCACTATAGCCGAAAAATGGTCAAAATATTTGAATACATCGGTTTCTATCCAATATGTAAATGCTTATTTAGGCGATACTACGTCTCGTGCTGAAATTACAATTGATAGTTCGGTTTTACCTTCGGAAATGCTTGTCAATGCTATTTTGGCATTAAAAGGAAATGAAGTCTTGGTAAAAAATGGTTTTGAAATTGCTTCAAATGCGCTTCAATCCGATCCAAAAGTTATTGAATTTTCAGGCGATTTATCTCGAATAGAATTTCCTTGGGATATTTTTACAAAAAATGATGCAGAGCTATGCAAGGATTTTGATTTATTGACAAAAGGAAAGATTTCGCAGCCAATAGATACTACAAATAAAGTAATTGGCAATCAACTGTTTATCGAAGAAGGTGCTAAGATTCAATGCGCTATTTTGAATTCGGAAACAGGCCCAATCTATATCGATAAAAACGCCGAAATTATGGAAGGTTCTATCATTAGAGGTCCTTTCTATTTGGGAGAACACGCCACATTAAAATTAGGAACCAAAATATATGGAGCCACTACAATAGGCAAGGAATGTAAGGTAGGCGGCGAAGTTTCTAATTCTGTAATCTTTGGGTATTCAAATAAGGCACACGATGGCTTTATTGGAAATACCGTTATCGGCGAGTGGTGCAATCTAGGAGCAGATACCAACTGTTCCAATCTAAAAAATAATTATTCACTAGTAGATATTTACAATTATAGACAAGAAAAAATGATGTCTACAGGACAGCAATTTTGTGGCTTGATAATGGGCGACTATTCCAAAACAGGCATTAATACTATGCTCAACACAGGAACCGTTGTGGGGATTTGTAGTAATATTTTTGGGGCAGGTTTTCCATCCAAGCATATTCCTTCTTTCAGCTGGTGCAGTATAGACAATACCGAAGTATATCAATTGGAAAAAGGGATAGAAACGATAGAACGTATGAAAGCCCGAAGAGGATTGAAATTGGAAGAAAGAGAGAAATCCATTTTGAAATTTTTGTATAATCAAATTGGAGAATTGAATATTTTATAAAATTTATTATAAATGAAGAATAGAATCATAGTAGCGGGAAATTGGAAAATGAATAAAACCATGGCTGAAGCGATTGCTTTTTTTGAAGCAATGGAGTCTTTGACCTTGAATAATGTAGAGGCAATCATAGGATTACCCGCTATTTTTGCATCACAAATAAAAAGTCAATTCCCAAATTCAAACGTAAAATTGTCGCTACAAAATGTAAGCGAAAAAAACAATGGTGCTTTTACGGGAGAAATATCGGCGAGTATGATACAATCGCTTGATATTCCATACTGCATAGTAGGTCATAGCGAGCGAAGAAGCTATTATCACGAAACGGATGAATTGATATTTCAGAAAATAAAACAATGTCTCGCACACCAGATTACACCTATTTTTTGTATTGGAGAAACGCTTGAAGAACGAGAAGCAGATAAAACATTTGAGGTGATAAAACAGCAATTGGAAAGAGGATTGGGCGATTTGAATGCATCCGAAGTACAGCATCTTTATATCGCTTATGAACCCGTATGGGCTATAGGCACTGGAAAAACCGCCAGCACCGAACAAGCACAAGAGGTACATTTCTTTATTTATCAGTATTTACAAACAAGATTTGGTACAGAAACAGCTTCTCTAATTCCATTATTATACGGCGGCAGCTGCAATACTTCTAATGCCCAAGCTTTATTCACTCAATCCAATATTTGGGGCGGACTAATAGGTGGTGCTAGTTTAGATCCCAATTCATTTATAGAATTGGTGGAGATAGGGGAAAAAATAATTCCATAGAATTTACAACTTTTTGTTTACCTTCGTATCAAATTTCAAAATAACCTAAAATTTAAATAATGAAAAAAATTGTAATCGTATGCCTAATGGCAGTAGCTGCCTTTCAGATGAAAGCTCAAACCTTGGAAGAAGTTATCAATAAAAACCTAGAAGCCAGAGGTGGTAAAGAAGCGATAGCTAAATTGAAAACTGTGGTAACAGAATGCGAAATGGATGCGGGTGGACAAAAAATCCCCATGAAAATGTATGCGGCTCACAATAAAGGTTTTCGAATGGAAATGACCATTATGGGTATGGATAATAATATGGTAGTAAATACAAAAGAAGGCGCTTCTTTCTTTCCTATTCAAGGACAAAAAGCACCAGAGGCAATGCCATCAGAAATGGTAGCTTCCATGCAATCTAATTTTGATTTAGGAGGTGAATTTATAGGCTGGAAAGAAAAAGGATTGAAGCTAGAGCTACAAGGCGAAGAAGAAGTAGAAGGAACCATGTGCTTCAAAATCTTGTGTGTATATCCAAATAAAAAAGAAAAACGTTTTTTCATAGATAAAGAATCAAATCAAATCATTAGAGAAAATGAAAAATTTGAAGTAAATGGAAAAGAAATGGATGGAAACCAAGATTTTGGAAATTTCAAAAAAGTAGATGGATATACCTTACCATTTTCTATGAGTGGACAAATGGGCGCTATGAAAGTTACAAAGTATATGATTAATTCTGATTTAAAAGATTCATTATTTGATGTAGCTAAAAAATAATATAACGATAGAATATCCAAAAATAATTAGGCAAGTTTTGATTGAAAGCTTGCCTTTTTTTATAAACCTAAAATGTATTGTATGAAAAACACTATACTCAAAATAAGTGCACTAATTATCTTTTTTGCTTTTCAAGCGCAAGCGCAAGACGGCATTAATTCTGCTACATTCA
The DNA here is from genome assembly GCA_040383345.1 of Chitinophagales bacterium. Taxonomy (GTDB): domain Bacteria; phylum Bacteroidota; class Bacteroidia; order Chitinophagales; family JADJOU01; genus CHPMRC01. Next base: position 22,051 of record JBEIDU010000018.1, read on the forward strand.
ATAATATTCAAGCTGTTTGGTACGGGCCAGGTACATTGAGTGGAAGAATAACCGCTATAGAAGGTGTGTATAACGACCCCAAGAAAATAGTAGTAGGAACTGCTGGCGGTGGCGTATGGATTACCGAAAATGGGGGCGCTACGTTCAAAAATAAATTTGAGAAATACTGTCAATCTATCGGAGCTATTGCTATTGATCAAAAAAATCCTAAGACGATTTTTGTAGGAACGGGCGAATCCAATATGAGAAATACCGTAAGTTATGGCGAAGGTATGTATGTGTCTCAAGATGGCGGGGGCAATTGGAAAAAAATAGGGCTGGATAGCACGGAGCATATTAGCAAAATTCTTATCGACCCTACTAATTCAAAGGTATTATATGTAGCCGCTCCAGGTGCTCTATGGAGCAACAGTGTGCATAGAGGTTTGTACAAGTCGGAAGATGGTGGGCAAACGTGGAACAAAATTTTATTTGTAAATGATAGTACAGGTTGTGCCGATATCGTAATGAACCCAAATAATCCCAACGAACTTTTGGCTTCTACTTGGCAGTTTAGACGTACTCCTTTCTCATTCAATTCGGGCGGTAAAGGAAGTGGACTTTTCAAGTCGATGGATGGCGGGAAAACGTGGACAAAAATCACAAAGGGACTTCCTGAAGGCGATATGGGAAGAATCGCTTTGGCACTTTCGCCTAGCAAGCCCAATCATATTTTAGCTATTGTAGAGTCCAAAGTTACAGGATTGTATGAAAGCAATGATGGGGGACTATCTTGGGCAAAACAATCGGCGACATTGAATGTAGAGGCTAGACCTTTTTATTTTAGTACTATATCTTTTGATCCAAAGGATGACAACAGAGTATATCGTCCCGCATTTGAATTTTCTATAAGCAATGATGCAGGGAAATCGTTCACAGAAGCTTCAAACGAAGGCGTATGGCTTCACAGCGATCACCATGCCTTGTGGATAAATCCTAATTATACCAATCAATTATGGGTGGGCACCGATGGCGGTGTGTATCTAAGCAATGACAGAGGAGCTTCTTGGTTGTTCTTACCAAACCTTCCTGTGGGACAATTGTATCATGCTACGTATGATTTCAAAACGCCTTATAATGTCTATGTAGGACTTCAGGATAATGGGAGCCACATGGCGCCTTCTCAAGATTTTGGAGGTGTGAATAATGGTTCGTGGCGAGCGCTTTTTGGGGGCGATGGATTTTGGGTTCAAGCAGATCCTGACGGAAAAACCGCTTATGCGGAGTATCAAGGTGGAAATGCTTATCGAATTGACTTAGCTTCGGGAAAAGGCAATCCTATTCAACCTACAGTGACCGACAAAGAAGAAAAATTGAGATATAACTGGAATACACCATTGATTTTGGGAGCCAAAAATCCTAAAAATTTATATATGGCTGCGCAATATTTGTATAAATCGACCAATCAAGGTAAAGATTGGAAACGAATTTCACCCGATTTGACTACAAATGACCCATTGAAACTGAAACAAGAGCAAAGTGGTGGCTTAAGCGCGGATAATACTTCGGCCGAAAATCATTGTACCATTTACACCTTGACTGAAAGTCCATTGGATGAAAATATGATAGCTGTAGGAACGGATGATGGAAATCTCCAAATAACGTTAGACGCGGGATTGACTTGGAAAAATGTAAGTGCAAATTACGCGCAAACAGGTATTCCTGCTCAAACTTGGATTACAAGTATTGAGTTGTCAAAATTTGATAAAAATGTAATCTATGCTACGTTTGACAATCATTTTTATGGCGATTTTAATACCTATGTTGCCAAAAGTACAGATTTAGGAAAAACATGGACCAAATTAAGTACGCCCGATTTGAAAGGATTTGCCAGCAAGATTAAAGAAGATACTAAGAACAAAAATTTATTGTTTTTGGGTACCGAAAGAGGTTTGTGGATTAGTACCAATGCAGGTAAAACATGGTTCAAATTCAAAAATAATATGAACGAAATGGCTATGGTGCGTGATATTCAAATTCATCCAAAAGAACATGATGTGCTCGTAGCTACACATGGAAATGGGTTGATTGTATTGCGTGATATTGAGCCTATGAGAGCAATGGATAGCAGTACTGCTTCCAAAAATATTCATGTTTTTGAAATAGCAGATTCGGATATTTCGTATGGAAATTTCATTTCTGGATTTCCGTTAAATCTAGGTTGGGAAGCACCCAATAAAAATGAGTCAGTTGCTTTTACGTATTATTTGAAAAAAAGAATGATTTCGGGCGATGTAGAAATTATAGTAAAAGATATGAAAGATTCTGTGATAAGAAAAATGGAGGGAAGCAATAAAAAAGGAATCAATGAAGTGAATTGGGATATGCGTATGACACCGCCAAAAGTAGCAAAAGGAGGCTCGAAGCCAGATTACGGTGGGTTTATAGCGCCAAAAGTCTTGCCGGGAATGTATAAAATTGTATTTAAAATAGGCGATAGCACGTTTGAGCGAAAAATGAATGTGAAATTGAATCCGAAAAGTACGATGACCTTGGAAGATTGCAGCAAACAATTTGCGGCAGCCAAACAATGTATGAAAATGCACGAAAATTTAGCAGTTTTGGTAGATTCGGTAGCGGTAGTAGAAGCTAAATTAAAAACAAGCGGTGTTCAAAAAGATATCGATTCTATTGCTTCGTTCAAAAATACGCTTTTAGCTACGAAAAATACATCCATTTTTGCAGATGAAAAACGATTGCGAGAAGAAATCACGGAGTTGTACTCGAAGATTTGTAGTCAAGAATCCAGTCCAGGGAACTTACAAATAGAAAATTTGAGCAAACTGCAAAAAGAACTTGAAAAGTCAAAAGCTAATTGGCTTAAAATCCGAAAAGAAAATAATTGGTGATCAGAAAGCCCTCAAGAATTTGAGGGCTTTTTTATAATTAAACCCCTTTGGTCTTATTATCCGTATCTTGTGTGCTTATTTAATAAGAAAAACAATATATTTTGACCAAAGAACAAATGGATTTTCAATCCTTACAAATCATTGAACCTATACAAAAAGCCTTAAAAGAAGAAGGCTATTCGCATCCCACCCCTATTCAGCAACAATCCATTCCTATCGTACTCAAAGGTACCGATCTAATGGGCTGTGCCCAAACGGGAACGGGAAAGACGGCGGCATTTGCCATACCTATTTTACAATTATTATATGACAATAAAAAAGAAGGAAAACGAAATGTACGTGCCTTAATCGTAACGCCTACAAGAGAATTAGCGATTCAAATTGGAGAAAGCTTTGATGTGTATGGCAAGCATTTACCCCTTCGCAATGCGGTGATTTTTGGTGGTGTAAAACAGCATTCCCAAACCAATGAACTCAAAAATGGAACGGATATTTTAATTGCTACACCGGGTAGATTGTTGGATTTGATTCAGCAAGGATTTATAAGCCTGAAAGATATAGAAATTTTTGTATTGGATGAGGCCGATAGAATGTTGGATATGGGATTTGTGCACGATGTAAAGAAATTGATCACGCTATTACCCAAAAAGAGACAGTCTCTTTTCTTCTCCGCTACCATGCCCGATGACATCATTAAACTAGCGCAATCCATTCTTTTTCAACCCGAAAAAGTAGAAGTAGCACCTATTTCATCTTCTGCCGATACGATTCAACAAAAATTGTACTATGTAGACAAAGGAAATAAAAATGCGCTTTTGATGGATATTCTGAACAATAAAGAGATAAAAACGGCATTGGTTTTTACACGTACAAAACATGGTGCGGATAAAGTAGTAAAAATTTTACGTAGGTATGAGGTGACTGCTGAAGCCATTCATGGAAACAAAAGCCAGAATGCACGTCAGCTAGCATTATCTAATTTTAAATCTCAAAAAACCCGAATATTGGTGGCTACGGATATTGCGGCTAGAGGTATCGATGTGGACAATCTACAGTATGTTATTAATTATGAAATTCCAAATATTCCCGAAACCTATGTGCATCGAATAGGCCGAACAGGTCGTGCGGGTTCGGCAGGAACGGCTATTTCGTTCTGTGATGCTATTGAGAAAGAATATATCCGCGATATAGAAAAATTGATCAATAGAAGTATTCCTGTAGTAGACGATCATAATTTTCCATTAGAAGACCACAATCCTATTGTAGAGCCAAAGGTAACATTTCAACGAAATACTCCTAGAAACAAAGATGCTCAACAAAAACCTAAAGGAAATGCACCTTCTCAAAAGAATAAAAGGCCATTTTATAAGAAAAAAGGGTAGTAAATTACAATAAAAAAGGTAAAAAGCTATTTGCTGTAAAATTCTTTTACAATAGCTACAAAACGGTAAACATCTTCAAAGGTATTGTAAATCGGTACTGGAGCTACACGAATGACATCGGGTTCACGCCAGTCGGCTATTACGCCATTTTCTTTTAAAAATTGAAATAGGGGTTTGGCTTCTTTTTTTGCAATTAATGATAATTGACAACCTCTATCCAAGGGATTTGAAGGAGTGATGATTTGAATTTCGGCAATATCTTGTAGCAAAAACTCTAAAAACCCAGTCAATTTTTCACTTTTTGCTCTTAAATTTTGGATGCCCGCTTTGTCAAAAAGCTCAATACTCGCCAAATGCGCCGCCATAGGTAAGATTTGCGCATTGCTCATTTGCCAGCCCGCAGCGCCTTCTTGCGGTATAAACTCTCGTTGCATCAGAAAACGTGTTTTTTCATTATTTCCCCACCATCCCGCAAAACGAGGCAGTTCGGGGCTATTGGCATATTTTTCGTGTACAAATACGCCTGATACGCCTCCAGGACCCGAGTTGAGGTATTTGTAACTGCACCAGCACGCAAAATCTACGTTCCAGTCGTGCAGTTTCAATACTACATTTCCAGCGGCATGAGCTAAGTCGTAGCCCGCCAAGGCACCTACTTCGTGCGCTTTTTGTGTGATTTTTTCTAAATCAAAAAATTGGCCTGTATAATAATTGACGCCACCGAGCATAACAAGAGCTAGGCTGTCTTTATGTTTTTCTATTTCATTTTGAATAGCTTCTGTATCTATGCAATGTGCTCCCTCGCTAGGCTCCAAAAGTATAATTTCATCTTGTGGATTCAATCCATGAAAACGAACTTGCTGTTGCATTGCATAATGGTCGCTAGGAAAAGCCGCCGCTTCCATCATAATTTTGGTTCTTTTTCCCTGTGGGCGATAGAATGAAACCATCAATAAATTTAAATTTACCGAAAGGGTATTCATCGCTACTACTTCTATGGGTTTTGCCCCAACGATTGTAGCCATTTTTTCGGTAAGGAAATGGTGATATCCAAACCAGTTTCTTTTTGCTTCAAAATGACCTTCAACGCCATATTTAGCCCAATCTTCCAATTCTTCTAGAATGTATTCTTTTGTCTTTTTGGGTTGTAGCCCTAGTGAATTTCCTGTGAAATAGATACAGTCTGAGCTATTATGCTGAGGAATATGAAATTCGGAGCGAAAAGAGGCTAAAGTATCTTGTGCATCCAACGATTGCGCACAAGCTAACGTATTCTGAAATGTCATGAATATTAAAATTATATAAGGCAAAAGTAATCAAATTTTTTCTTCGTATAATTAAAAAAGAGTAAGTTAAAAACTTGGAAAAATTATTTTTTGCTAATTTCTAATGAATATTATAGATGAAAACTAATAAAAACGTGCTATTTTTGTTTCTTTTTATAGCATATAGTAGTGTTGGGCTATACTTTTTATAATCAAAGTTGAAATTATGAAGATTTTAAATATTATATTCATCTTTTTATTTTTCATGACTTATTCGTGCAAAGTGAAAGAATATGAAGCGGGTAACAAAGCGGTGGTAGATGTATTGAAAGTAGATAAAACGGACTATGATGTAGATAAAGAAATCCTGAATTTAAAGTATGAATTTAAGCAAGCTTATAGTCTAGAATTGGAGTATTTTGCTTCCGTGGCATTGGTTACATTTTATGACAATGCATTAGAAAAAATTAAAAAAGAAGGAATAAAATATATCAATGTTACAATAAAACACCCTACTGATGAAAAAATCTTTCAGTATGCCGTATCACAAATCCCTTATTACAAAGCAGCTATCAATACTTCGGCACTTTTTATCGATAATTTTTTGAAATCGAATATGGAAGCCAATCTTGGATATGTGAATACGCAATTATTACAAAAAGAAAAATTGCTAGAACTCAATCAAATAGCCACTACCATTTCGGCTACAAATAAGATAGAGGATTATTCTTTTGATGGCTTTAAATTGGATCCTGATAAAAATATAATGCAAGTTAAAGCAATACTGAATGCAGATAAAGAAATATTTAAAATGACTATTCAAATCGAACTTGCAACATCAAGAATTACTTATTTCGGAATTAATGATGGGTTGTAGTTATTTCGATATTAAATTTCTTTTTTAGATATAATTTTTCGTATGACATAGCTGGCCATAGTGAGCCCAAATATAGCAGGCATATAAGAAATAGTACCATAAAACGATTTTTTGAACATGGTGTCTGGACTAAGGGCCATTGTAGATTTGTCTACAACTTCATCTGAATAAACTACCTTGATGCCGTAGTTGTATTTCATACTTCTAAGTCTTTTTCGAATATCTCTTGAAAAAAAACAATCTCGAGTTTCATTTATATCTACAATTTTAATTTTTGATGGATCCGTTTTACCGCCTGCACCCATGCTTGAAATGAATTTGATTTTGTTTCGTTTGCAATAGGTGATAATCATGATTTTAGGCGTAATAGAGTCAATACAATCCATTAAATAGGTCAAATCTGATGGAATAACCGTTTCAATGTCTTCGGGCATCAAAAATTTGTTGATAATATTGAGTTTTATATTAGGATTAATATCTTTGATGCGCTCTGCCATAATTTCTACTTTGGAACGATCAATTTGGCTGTATAATGCGGGTAATTGTCTATTAATATTTGATTCTTGTACTACATCACCATCTACAATTGTCAGGGTGCCTACTCCTGCTCGTGCCATTGCTTCAGCTGCATAGCTTCCTACTCCGCCCAATCCTACAACCATTATGTGTGCTTGATTTAACTTTTCAATACCATCTTTGCCCACTAGTAATTCGCTTCTACTCAAAAAATTCATACTTTTAATAATTTTACAACATGATTGAAAACAATTTTATAAATTTGTAATCTTAAAATTATTGTCATGCATTGCAAAATTATAATTCTTTTCTTTAATCTTCTTTTTGTTTTTAATTTAGCTGCTCAAGATGATATCAAAGAGGAACCAAAATTGAAGGTAGAAGATTGGAATGCAGAGACGGTTCAAAATAGTGAATCTAAAGTGGCGTCGGTATCTGAATTTAGAAAAAATTTGAGACTAGGAGGTGAGTTTGGTTTGAGTTCAGTGGCTTTTGATGCTAATGTTACTGGACTTTATTTCAGTTTAAAGCCACAAGTAACATATGTCTTGTCTGATAATTTTGAAGGTGGACTTTTAACAGGATATTCTTATTATGGTACTTTTGGCGATTATTCATATCAATTTTTTGAAATGGGACCGATTATGCGTATCTATCCATTTGAGCCCTTGTTCTTGCAGGTGGAAGGTAATGCTACCTATGGAACCTATTCTGTTCCAGGAATTTCCGGCGATAAGTTCTTTTTCAATGCATATATTGGAGGAGGCTACAGATCCCAATTATCCGAAAATTCATATATAGTTACTGGAATTAAGTTCAATTTAATGAAAAATGAATTGACAAATAACCAAATTATACCCTATGGATTTTTATCCTTTCATTTTGGAATTTAACACTTTAAATTTTTATTTTTGAAAGTTACCATTCTAGGCAGTAATAGTGCTTCTCCAGCACATGATAGACACCCCTCCAGTCAAATACTTGATGTGGAAAATGACTATTACATGATAGATTGTGGCGAGGGCACTCAATTTCAGCTTAATAAATTTCAAATTTCCCGTTCTAGAATTCGCGCTATTTTTATTTCTCATTTGCATGGAGATCATTACCTGGGGCTTTTAGGCTTACTCACTACAATGAGTATGTCCAATAGAGAGGAATCTCTAACGGTAGTGGGGCCAAGTGGATTGAAAGAAATCATTGAGTTGCAATGTATGTATTCAAAAACAATTCTTCGATTTGAAATTGTATATATAGTTTTTGAAGCAAATAGGTCGTCATTAATTTATGAAGACAATAAAGTAAAAGTAACAACGATTCCTTTAATGCATAAAGTGGATACAAGTGGTTATCTTTTTGAAGAGCAACCTAAAAAAAGTAATATTATAAAGGAAAAAATAGAAGAATATCAAATTCCAATTGAAAAAATCTCTGGGATAAAAAATGGAGATGATTTAATTCTTCATAATGGCCAAGTTATTTCAAACATAGAACTTACAATGGCGCCACAAAAGCCCAAAACATTTGCATACTGTAGCGATACCCAGTATTATGAGCCCATTATACCTATAGTGAAAGGAGTAGATATGTTGTATCATGAAGCTACGTTTCTTGAAAAAGAAATGGAGCGAGCTGCATTTACAAAACATAGTACCACAAAAGATGCGGCCACTATAGCCCAAAAAGCACAAGTGCATAAATTGATGATAGGCCATTATTCATCTAGATACACAGATTTATCGCTATTGCTTTCAGAAACTAAGCATTATTTTGATAATACCTTGCTGGCGATAGAAGGCGAAACCTACGAAGTAAGATAAACCCACTAAAAAAGATAATTTGTATAATTATATAGCATTTGAAGGTGTAATTGGAGCGGGCAAAACTACGTTTGCCAAAGCGATTGCATCCCAACTGCATACTCGCCTTCTGCTTGAAGAGTTTGAAGATAATCCTTTTTTAGAATCATTTTATCAAGATAAAGATAAGTTTTCATTTCCTGCTGAATTGTCATTTTTGGCATCGAGGTATCATCAATTAAAAGATATTTCGATTAAGAATGATTTATTTCAAGAAAAGATTATTAGTGATTTTGTGTTTTATAAATCCTTGGTTTTTGCATCAATCAATCTGAAAGGCGATGAAATGATGCTTTACCGAAGGCTCTTTGACATTATGTTTTCCCAAATTCCAAAACCCGATTTGACTATATATGTTCAGTTATCAATTGAAAAAGTATTGAGAAATATAGCTAAGCGAGGAAGAACCTATGAACAAAGTATTGATGCTATGTATTTGGAACAAATTCATCATAATTATATTCAGTATTTCAATCAATTACAACATCATAGGATTGTGATTTTACACTCGGAGGAATTGGACATTTATGAAAATAAAAACACATTACCCATTCTAGAAGAAATATTAAAGACCCCTTTCCCCGAAGGAATTTCTTATATTTAGATTATATAGCCCGCTTTTTTAAAAAATCTTATTATATTTTTTAAGATAATTTGTGCAATTTTGCAGGATAAAAATTAAAATATAAAAATAAGTATTATGCAAAATTTTCAGCATGCCCATTTTCTATATTTATTTTTTGGGTTAATTCCCTTATTAGTAATCGCTATAGGGTATTTTTCATGGACCAAAAAAACCTTGAAACAGAATTTTGAACCCCAAATTTCAAAAATTATCTTCCCAAGATCAAATGATCTGATTAAAAAAATCAAGGTCGTTCTGTATTTAGGGGCATTTGTATTTTTAATTTTAGGGTTGTCCAATCCACGCGTAGGAGTCCAAAAGGAAAAAGTGAAAGGCAAAGGAGTTGAACTCATGATACTTTTGGATGTGTCTAATAGTATGCTGGCACAAGATATTCAGCCCAATAGGCTCGAGCGTGCAAAATTATTTGTAAGCAAATTGCTGGATAAAATGAACCAAAATCGAGTGGGGCTTGTAATTTTTGCGGGAAATGCCTATACTCAAGTCCCTTTGACGATTGATTATAGCGCTATCAAAATGTCGCTTCCATTGATTGAGACGAGTTCGATTCCTACACAGGGAACGTCTATTGGCGAAGCAGTAAATTTATCTATGAATACCTTGGGTGCTAAAGATATCAAACACAAGGCTATAATTATATTGACTGATGGAGAAGATAATGAAGGAGAAGCCGAAAGTGCTATAGAAAATGCAAAAAAGGCTGGCGTAAGAGTCTTTTCAATAGGTGTAGGAGAAGAGGTAGGCGCGCCTATTCCTATGGGAAATGATTTTAAACGCGATGCAAATGGCGAAATAGTAAAAACGGCATTTAATCGAAAAATGCTTGAAAATCTTGCATCAATTGGTAATGGGGCTTTTTTCCAATTGGGAAAACAAACGGATATTGTAGAAGATGTATTAGCTGAAATTTCAAAAATGGAAGGAAAAGAGTTTGAAGAATTTGATTTTTCATCTTATA